>JAFMSB010000328.1 GCA_017353815.1 Methylocapsa sp.
TTTCGCTCGGAGTCGAAACGGAGCGGTCAAAGGCCGCCGACGCAGCGCATGAAACCGCCCGCGCGGCGCAGGCGGTCGTCGCCGAGATCAAGGCTCAAGGGATCGGCGCGAAGGACATCAGGACGGTCTCGGTGACGCTCGCCCCCGTTTATGATGAAGTGCGTGACCCCAGCGGCTATGTCACGAAACGGACCTTGCGAGGTTATAAGGCGAGCAACACTTTCAGCGTCCGCCTTACCGACATAGCCAAGGCAGGCGCGATTGCGCAGCAATTGTTGGACAAAGGCGCCAACCGCTTTGACGGCATTACCTATGACTATTCGAAAAAGGAAGAAAAATACGATGCTTTGCGCGCGCAAGCCGTCAAGGACGCGCTGCGGAAAGCAAACAGCTATGCCAGTGCGCTAAACATCCGTCTCGGCCGGATTCTGGAAATCGCCTCACAACCGCATGGCCCAATTCCAGCAGGGATGCCAAAAGGAATGATGGGCGCTGCAGCGGCTGCCCCGGAAGAGGCGCTTGCCATTCCGGTCGAGCCCGGCATTGAGACATTGCGCACAGAGGTCCAGGTGATTTGGGAGCTCGCGCAATAGGGCAGGAGATCAGCTCCCCTTTGCTCGATGGAGAGCCAGCGCATCTTCCAGCCGGATCTTGGCCGAGCCCGGACGCAATGGCTTTTGCTGGCTTTCGTGCGGTGCCCAGCCCGAGAGGAAAATCATCTCGAAAGTCGCGCGCAACCGCCCGTCCGGATCGGAGAAGCGCTCCGCATAAATTTCCGCCGCGTGCATAAAAAGCCGCTTCGAGGCGGGCTTGCGGAGTCTCGCCGCGAGCGTATTCGTGGCTCCCATGGCGCGCAGATCCGCAAGCAGGCCGAACATACTTGCGTAGCGCACAGTGATATGTTCACTATCCGCCACCGGCAGAGCAAAGCCCGCCCGCTGCAAAAGGCCGCCCAAGTCGCGCACGTCGGCGCAGGGCGCAACCCGGGGGCTGATACCGCCCCATATCTGCATCTCCGCATGGGCCAAACTGGTCCGCAATTCCTGGAGAGTTGAGCCTCCGAGAAGGCAGCCCAAAAAAAGGCCGTCCGGCTTCAAGAGCCGACGAAGCTGGATGAGCGCGCCGGGTAGATCGTTGACGTTTTGCAGCGAAAGTGCCGAGAGCACCAGATCGAAGCTTCCGGGAGCAAGCGGCAGGGCTTCTTCGTCGCCGACAATCCGGAGCGGGCCTTTGTCTCCGGCCGCAGCAAGGAGCGGCGCCATCCGGGCGAGCAGCCGGGGCCGGATTTCGGCTGCGGCCCAATCGCTGAGCCGCGGCGATGGCGTCCCGGCGTCGAGCACGGCGGAAAATTGGCGTTTGACTGCGCCAACTCTCTCTCCCAGCTCCGCCGCAGCGCGGGCGACCAGAAAATCTTCCGTCTTGCCAAGGGCGATTGCGCGGGCGAGCCTTCGCCTTGCAAGGCTTCGGTCGAAGACTGGAGGAGGAGCTTCCGTCATACACTGGCCGGACGCGGGAGCCTTTGGCTCGCTTTAGCGAGGGGCGCGGCTGCGCGCCCGCATGGCAGCTGCCTGGGGCTAACGCCGCGGCCCCGGCGCGCGGGAAAGTGCCCGGGCCAAAACGGCGTCTCAGGCTATCGGCTGCCCGGCGAACACATTGCCGAGAACCGAAGGGAGGCTGGTGGAGCCAGGCGGAATCGAACCGCCGACCTCTTCAATGCCATTGAAGCGCTCTCCCAACTGAGCTATGACCCCGATCCTTCCGTTGTGCCTGCGCCCAAGCTTTCACAGATAAGGCGGCCCGGATGCCGTGCGTGGCGGCTTAGGACATGCGGCCGCTGTATAGCCGCAACTGCCGGCTGCCTCAAGCAAAAGATCAGCGCTCTTCGTCGTCGCCCATGTCGCTGTCGATGAGATCGCCGACATTGCCGTCATCTTCCTCCTCTTCCTCAAGAAAGGTATCGTCGTCGGTGTCGATCTCGACTTCATCTTCAGGCGTGGCAGTAGCTTTCTCTTCCTCGGCATCGGCTTCCTCGAGCGAGACGAGGCCGGTGTCCGGGCCGGCCGGCACGTCTTCATCTTCTGATTCCGCCGCGTGCTGCACGGCACGCGCGGCGCTCTGCAAAACCGTCCCGCATTTCGGGCATGCAATGGGCGACCGGTTGAGATCGAAAAAACGCGCGCCGCAGTTTTCGCAAAGGTGTTTGCTGCCGAGTTCTGGTCTAGCCACGTAGGTCTTCCTCGAATATGGCGCCGGCTTTGCCGCCGGGATGAAATTTTCCGGTCCGGTTAGTGGGGCTCTGTTCTCCTGTCAATTGGAAGTTGAGCCCGCAGCCTCCTAATGACATGCCTTAACCGCAATGTTAGCAGAGGGGTGCAGAGTGGTCAGCGAGGCGAAGAAAATCGTGCCCGTAGGCGATCGCACAATGGACGGTGCTGATGGGGCCTGGCCGCTTTCCGCCCGCGCCGCAGGGCCTCTGCGCGGGCGGATTAAGCCGCCTGGCGATAAGTCGATTTCGCACCGCGCTTTAATTCTCGGCCTCCTGTCCTTGGGCGAGACTCAAATCGAGGGCCTGCTTGAGAGCAGCGATGTTATGGCCACGGCGGCGGCCTGCGCCGCCCTGGGAGCAAAGGCCGAACGGCGCGCAGACGGGCGGTGGAGCATCCATGGCTGCGGCACCGGCACGCTCCTTGGCCCTCGCGAGACGCTTGGTTTCGGCAATTCGGGCACCGGAATGCGGCTCATGATGGGCGTTGTTTGCGGCCATCCCCTCACCGCCTCGCTCGATGGCGACGCTTCCCTGCAAAAACGGCCCATGCAGCGAGTTCTCGAGCCTCTCCGTCTCATGGGCGCCGAAATCCTCACTGCAGCCCCGGGCGGGCGCTGTCCGCTTACCATCAAGGGCACGCCCGAGCCCATACCGCTCGAATATTTGCTTCCCGTACCCTCTGCCCAGGTCAAATCGGCGATCCTGCTCGCGGGCCTCAATTCGCCCGGGCGCACCACTGTGATCGAGGCGCAGCCAACCCGCGACCATACCGAAAAAATGCTCCGGCATTTCGGCGCTGCCATCACAAGCGAACCCTTTGCCGGCGAGGGACAAAAAATCAGCCTCGAAGGCCGCCCCGAGTT
>JAFMSB010000329.1 GCA_017353815.1 Methylocapsa sp.
CCGATCGCATAGCACGGCTCGATGGCGCCGTACGGAGCAAGCGCGCGGCGGACCATGCGCGCAAGCGAAAACCACTGCGTGCCGTCAGGGAGTTCGATGACCTGCGTTAGAATCCGCCCGGGTTCGGCGAAGACCGCGTGAATGTTCCACAAAGCGCAGGTGCCGCCCGAATGGGCGAATGGAAAGCGGCTCGAGGAAAACCGCTTCGAGACATTGCCGGCCATGTCGACGCGAATGAGATAAAAGGGCACGCCGCGCGCGCTCGGGCGCGCAAGCGTTGTCAGGCGGTGTGCCACCTGCTCGAAGCTCGCGCCGAAACGGGCGCAAAGCAGCTCAACGTCATAGCCCAACTGCTCGGCCGCCTCGAGAAAGCGCCCATACGGCATCATGAGCGCACCCGCGAAATAATTGGCGAGCGCCACCCGCAGCAAGCGGCGGGCCATCTCGTGATTTGGCTCAAACCCTTCCGCGATTTCGTCGAGGAGATCGCGGTACTGGCTCAAAGCAAGCTGATAGGCGGCTTGAAAGGTCCGCCCTGGCGGCGCGAGGGCTTCCGAAATCATCAGCTGGCGGCGATGGTGATCGTGCCAGCGCAGACGGTCCGTCATCACGTCGAGAGGCAAGATGCGAACCCTTATGCCGATGCGCGCCTGGAGATGCTCGCTTACGGCGCGGAAAAGATCATTTCCGTGGGTGGCAAGTTCGGCCGAGACGCTCTCGGCGGCCTCTTCGAGCTGCGGGAAATGATTGCGCGCCTCCTGCAATATTGCACCGACCCGGTCGGTTGGGCTCTCGCTTAAAACCTCGCCCGGGCGGCAGCGGCCGGGCCCTGCGGCAAAGCCTGCTGCGGCCGTCTCGCGCGCCGCCGCATAGGCGCGGTAGAGCCTTGTCATGGCGGCGGCAAGGGCCGGGGAATTCTCGGCGGCATCGCGGACCTCGGCGCGGGGCACCGGGGCATCGCGAAACAGCGGATCGGCGAGGATTTGCTCGATCTCGGAAGCCGCATGCTCGCCCTCGCCCTCGACAAAATCCCGCGGATCTATGCCATAGGCTGTGCTGAGCCTGATCAGGATCTGAACCGTGATGGGACGCTGATTGCGCTCCATCAGATTGAGATAACTCGGGGAAACGTCGAGATCGGCGGCCATCGCTGCCTGGGTGAGCTGGCGCTCGCGCCGCAGGCGTTTGAGGCGGGGGCCGGCATAGATCTTGCGCGGAGCTGTTCCCATGGTTCTGCGGACGCGGGCTTATTTACATTTTGACAATATTACAACGTACAAAAATGACAAGACAACCTCATTCCGGCCGCCGGGGATTGCGCGCGAGCCGTTTTCTTCCTTTAGTTGGATTGAAGCAAAATTTCCCTCCCGTGCGGCGCCCCATGTCAATGCTAGCTCTGGCGCAGCCGGGAACTCGAAACCGATAAATCCGTTCGTTTTGAACGGGACAGAAGGTGCGCACGATGAACTATCAAAGCGAAATTCCCCAGAAGGGGGAGACCGCAGGCTACCAGAGTCATATTGCTGAAGCTAAGCAGCTTGTCGCCGCAAAGGACGGCACATGGGACGGCATCAACGCCGAGTCGGTCGCAAGGATGCGCCTGCAAAACCGGTACCCCACCGGCCTTGATATTGCCCGTTATACGGCCGCCATCATGCGCAAGGATATGGCGGCCTATGACGCCGATCCCTCCCTTTACACCCAGTCGCTCGGCTGCTGGCATGGCTTTATCGCCCAACAGAAGATGATTGCCGTCAAAAAGCATTTCGGCTCGACCGAGCGGCGCTATCTTTATCTTTCCGGCTGGATGGTCGCGGCCTTGCGCTCACAGTTTGGGCCGCTGCCGGATCAGTCCATGCACGAAAAGACCGCCGTCCCGGCGCTGATCGAGGAGATTTACACTTTTTTGCGCCAGGCGGACGCCCGCGAGCTCGGCGGCCTCTTCCGCGCCATTGATGCAGCCCGCGGAGCAGGCGATAGAGCCAAGGAGCGGGAGCTGATTTCGGCAGCGGACAATTTTCAGACCCATATCGTGCCGATCATCGCCGACATCGATGCGGGCTTTGGCAATGCGGAAGCAACCTATTTGCTCGCCAAGAAAATGATCCAGGCGGGCGCCTGCGCGCTGCAGATCGAAAACCAGGTATCGGACGAAAAACAATGCGGCCATCAGGACGGCAAGGTGACGGTGCCGCACGAGGTCTTCCTCGCCAAACTGCGCGCCTGCCGCTATGCGTTTTTGGAGCTCGGTGTCGAGGATGGCGTCATCGTTGCCCGCACCGATTCGCTTGGCGCCGGCCTCACCCAGCAGATCGCGGTCAGCCATCAGCCGGGCGACACCGGCGACAAATATAACAGCTTCCTCGATTGCGAAGAGGTCAAGCCCGGCGATGGCCGCAATGGCGATGTCCTCATCAACCGCAATGGCAAGCTCCTGCGGCCGAAGCGGCTTCCCAGTAACCTCTATCAGTTCCGCTCCGGCACGGGAGCGGAGCGCAGCGTGCTCGATTGCATCACCTCGCTGCAAAATGGCGCCGATCTTTTGTGGATCGAGACCGAAAAGCCGCATGTGGAGCAGATCGCGAGCATGGTCGATCGCATCCGCGCGGTCATTCCGAATGCAAAGCTTGTTTACAACAATTCGCCTTCCTTCAACTGGACGCTCAATTTCCGCCAGCAGGTTTATGATGCCTGGAAAGGCGCAGGCAAGGATGTCTCCGAATACGACCGCGCGGGTCTGATGAGCGTCGAATATGATGGCAGCGAGCTTGCCGCCGAGGCCGACGAGCGCATCCGCACTTTTCAGGCGGACGGGGCGAGGCGGGCAGCCATTTTCCACCATCTCATCACGCTGCCTACCTATCACACGGCAGCCTTGTCCACCGATCTTCTCGCCGAAAAATATTTTGGCACTGAAGCCATGCTGGGCTATGTCCGCAACGTCCAGCGCCACGAAATCCGCGAGGGCATTGCCTGCGTAAAGCACCAGAACATGGCGGGCACCGACATTGGCGACGACCACAAGGAGTATTTTTCGGGCGAGGCGGCGCTGAAAGCGGGCGGCGCCCACAACACGATGAACCAATTCGGCTAAGCAACCGACTATCTCTCAAGACGGAAGAAGAGAC
>JAFMSB010000330.1 GCA_017353815.1 Methylocapsa sp.
AATCCCACCGCCTTCGCTGCAGCGCGGTTTTTGCTGCCGTTGGGTTGCATGCAAGCCTCCCGGATCTTAAACCCGGAAGCGCTTTACTTCATGTCACCCTCGCGCCGCGCCCCCTGTTTAGGGGATGCGCACCGGCGCAAGGCGGCTATGGAATGCGCCTCACTTCAAAATTGCCGTGGTTTCGCAAAACGCGTGAAGAGCTGAGCAGAGTTCTGGGAAACCGGCACCATCATCGAGGCGCCGCTCCCGCCCGGTTCCAATCGCACCAAAAGATTGCTCGATCTTACGTATTAGAGAGAGACTCCAGTTTTCTGCTTGTAAGATTTTTGGCCTCGACCGGACAAAAATGTTTCACGTGAAACATTTTTAGAATAACTCTAAAAAGATCGAGGCGTCCCGGCTTGTGGGATAGCAACCCAAATTGTTCGATACAGGAGCGCAGGAAAATTTGCACCTCAACCGGTCGTTCGAGACCAAACCGGAATTAGTCTCCCGCAGGGTTTTCTTTCGATGCGCACACCGAATTTTGCGCTTTCGCGGGCGAGGGTTTGCTGCAACCAAATGCTATCGGCGGCCGGTGCGGGCACCAGCTGAAAACGCCGGATCTGCAACGGCACCAATTCGAGCCCGGCAAGAGTCCCGCTGCGGCAATCGAAGCCCGCAAAATGCATCAGAGCCAGATCGCCGCGAAATTCCTCATA
This sequence comes from Methylocapsa sp., assembly GCA_017353815.1. GTDB lineage: Bacteria > Pseudomonadota > Alphaproteobacteria > Rhizobiales > Beijerinckiaceae > Methylocapsa. Next base: position 702 of record JAFMSB010000330.1, read on the forward strand.
GCCGCTGATTCCTTCGTAATCGTTCAAAAAATCGCCGCAGCCGTAGAGAATGAGGCGGTCCTTGTAAATCTCGGCCGGCTTGGCGTGATGCGACGAATGGCCATGGACGGCGGAAACATTTGCCTCATCGATGAGCGCATGCGCGAAAGCGCGCTGCTCTTGCGGGATCTCGTATCCCCAGTTCGAGCCCCAATGGATGGACGCGACGACCACATCGCCGGGCTCACGAAGCTGGCTGAGTTCAGGCGCAATTGCCGCGGCTGCTTCAACGGTCAACTCCGGCAAAAGATTTACGCCGGGAGATTTGGGCGTTGCCGCCCAATCGCGCGGCACTCCGCTCGTCATGGACGCAAAGGAAAAGACGATCACGCGCCCTTTACCGGGAACTTCTAACATCGCCGGCGCGCGCGCCTGGGCCTCGTTCTGGCCCGCTCCGGCCGTTTTTATTTTTAGCCCCTCGAGCGTGGCGAGAGTGTCGAGCAATCCGGCGCGCTCCCAATCGAGGACGTGGTTGTTTGCGAGCACGCAGCAATCGATGCCGGCGGCCCGCAGGCACTCGGCGTTTTGGGGGCTCATGCGGTAGTTGATGCCCTTGGGAACATAGGCATCGTTTCGCGTGATGCTGGTTTCCAGGTTGACGATGCGGATGTCAGGCTGAATGCGGCGGAATTCAGCCAGAGCCGCGCCCCAGATATAAGCGGGCGCGACCGGCGCCGGAATCCTGCCATTGCGTTGCTCGGCGAGCCGGACATATTCTTTGGCCGATCGCACCCACTCCTCATAAAGTTGGGGATCGCAGGGATGAGGCATGACCTGGTCTATGCCGCGGCCGGTCATGACGTCTCCACACAAAAAGACGCGGATGATCTCGCGCGCTTGGGCGAGCGTTCGACGAGCGGCGTTCATGCTCGCGACGGCCCCGATGTGGCCCGCCGGTTGCCGCACAGCCTATGGCGAAACCGGTTGAACCGGGCAGCCGTTTTTTCGATGATCTGCATGCCGCTTATTCTTAGATGAACCTCATGTGGGGCGGCAATGCCGTATCAGGGAGGTTACCGATGATTGGTAATGCAGCTGAAACCCGCGCTGCGGGCGCCAAAGGCCCGCCAAGCCAAACCGGGGCGCACGCTGTCTATGTGCCGCCACTCGGCCTGCCAGGCATCTTACAGACTCCCGAAGGGGCCTGCGCGCTCGTCCTCTTCGCACATGGAAGCGGGTCGAGCCGGCTTAGCCCTCGCAACCGGGCGGTTTCCGAGGGATTGAGCGCAAAAGGTATTTCGACCCTCTTGTTCGATCTTCTAACAGCAGAGGAAGAGGCTCAGCGCGCCAATGTCTTCGATATTCCGCTTTTGGCGGAGCGCGTGATTGCCGCAATCGACTGGGCAAGCCAGGAGCCTCAAACCAAGGATCTGCATCTCGGCCTCTTTGGCGCAAGCACGGGAGCGGCGGCGGCGCTTGTTGCGGCCGAGCGGCGCGGGGATCATGTGCGGGCGATCGTCTCGCGCGGCGGCCGTCCCGATCTTGCCGGCGGCGTCCTCGATCGTATCCATATTCCCACGCTCCTGATCGTCGGCGGCATCGATTATGGCGTCATCGAGCTCAACGAGCAGGCCTTTGCCCGGTTGCGCGGGCTCAAAGCGTTGGAAATCGTGCCAGGGGCGAGCCATCTCTTTCCCGAACCCGGCGCGCTCGAAGCCGTCATCGGTCACGCCGCGCGCTGGTTCAAACGCTACCTTGCTTCTGGTTCCGCGCGCCAGCCTTAGATCCAATCAAGGGGTAATGATGCGTCAGCATTTCAGGGCCTGACAAAATCGCGGCCGGACACGCCGCGCGGGCTGGCTGCAATTTGGTGACGACCGCATAGCGGAGTGCGTGCTCCCTAAAGCTGACCGGAGCGCGGCGCTCGCCTCTTTTGGTGTGAGCATTATCGCTGGTGCATAATCCTGCCCTTTGACCTTTCCATTTCAGCGTGAGTTTTCGTTCTGACTCTGGCCTCGCCTTGAAAGCGCTGCCCTGCCTTCCCAGCTATGCCTTGTCAAAAGAAGCGACACGCGGCAATTCCTTAATGTCTCATGGGCCGACCAGAATCCCCTCGAAGGGACGCTGCATTTATTGCGGCAAGGACGATGTAACACTGACTGACGAGCATTTTCTGCCTTTGTGCTTGGGAGGGCAGCACATCATCGAAAAGGCGAGTTGTCGCCTCTGCGCGGCCATAACCTCGAAATTCGAGCAGCACGTCGCCCGTGACATGTGGGGCAACGCGCGCATCAGCTATAACGCGACGAGCAGACACGAAACAGGCGTCCGGCCCACATCACCATGCACGATCCCGATAATTCGTCCCGCACCGTTCATGTCCCTTACAGTAAAGATCCCGCGCCGATGATCTTCTACAAAATGAGCCGTGCTGGGCTCCTGA
>JAFMSB010000043.1 GCA_017353815.1 Methylocapsa sp.
TGATACCCGGCCTCGCGGAGCCGTGGCGCCATCCATGCAAGCTTCTCGGCAAGCAGAATTTCAACCACGCCTTCGGCGGTCAAGCGAATTTGAGCGTCGATCGGAACGCGGGGATCGCGGCAAGCCCGGACGAACCTTTGGAGCTCGGGCAGCGCTTGATTCAGTTGTGAGGAGAGGGACCGGCCCGGAGTGTTGGGAAGCTGGCTGTCAAACATAAACGTACGGTGTTTGTCAGGCCGGGGCGCAGGGGTGTAGACAGTCTTAGCCATTGATCTTGACTCCTAAGATTGATGGTTAGCGGCATCGGCGCGGCTGGAACCCGTGCTGATGTCGCGCCTAAAAAACGACAAAATCCCAGCCGCCGTCGATCAAATAATATGTGGCAGGTGACATAGACGGTGATGTCCCGCACCCGTTGGCTAAGAGCGCATCAGCTCGCAGCCCGGTGGGTTAGTGCCTTGGGGAGGGGGACGCGGGGCTGATGGCGAAACCTTCTGGCGGCGTCGCGGGCCGGGGCTTCTGCTATGAAGGTCACGGGGAATCATGCGCCTCCCGCAAGAGGTCGCAACCGCGGGCCGAGCGCGGCCAAACTTTCGGCTGACGGCGCGGGCGCGATGCGACCCAAGCCTTCACTTCGTCGAGATCCCGCATGAGGCGCCTTTCGCCGAGCAAAAATGGCGGCGGAAAATTACAATTTTGAATGATGCGCGCGAGTTGTGAGCCGCTTGCGGGAGCGGCGCGGATGTTGCGAGATGACGGCCTTGGCTCCGCGCGCATCAAGATCGGCAATAACGGTGTCACTATCGAATGCCGTGTCGGCGATCAGCGCGGCGAACTCCAGCCCTTCGATGAGCGGTGGAACGCCCACCGTATCAAACCGATAACCCGGCAGGAGTTCAATCCGCACAAGATTGCCGGGCGCATCCGTGAGCGCGAGAATTTTGGTGCGCGATGCACGTCCGCGATACGCTTCGGGCCAATGGCGGACATGATGCGGGTTTGCAAAAATGCGGCGATATTCGTGGGCCGTGCGGTCCTTTCGCTTTGCCGAGACGTGAAGGGCAAAAAATTCCTCCGCCATAGCGCCGAAGGTGCGCACGTCACAGGCTTTCCGCCGCTCGGCAACCGGGGCAGAATCCGCCTCGGCGATGCCTAGGAGCTTTTTTGCTTCGGAGCGAACCTCATCGGCCGTAAGACTGCCATCCTCGCCGATTGCGGCCCTCCGTGACCGGCCGGCCTGCCGGTATTGCACAACGGAGTCATCGCCAAAATGGCGACGATACTGCCACCCGTTTCACCAAAGCCACGGCGGCAAGCACGGGCAGATGAGAAGCGGGCGAGCATCAGTCAATTGGATGCATTTCAAAGTCAACTACCTCATCGCCGTGGGTAAGGGAGGCCGGTAGCTGGGCGACGTGCTGGCCATGGCCAATGGAGCGAACGCCCCAAGCCCACGTGACGGCAATCGCCGCGAGGACAGTCACAAACACCAAGAGTTTTAATCGCATCTAACGCCTCCTGTATGTTAGGCAGGCCCGCTCACCCCCGCTTGCTCGCTAGGCTGTATAGATTGCACACTGGGAAAACTTCCGGCCGGGGACTAATGCCTTGCGCTATTAATTCGCCGCGAACCCAGCGCCGAAAAAAAGCGCAGCCTGGAGGCGAAAGGCCCAAATTTGAGGGGCTCAGTACCCTCTACAGAATTGGCAGGGAACACGACCCCTGATCCTGCTGCTGTGCCGGACCAGCCGCCTTATGAAGTTCGCCAAGTTTCGTGCACTTATACCCTGGCGCCAGGGGTTAGGGCGCCAAGGATGCACGATAATCCTCCAGGTGCAGCGAGGTTCCACAAAGACAATCACGAATCCGGGAGGGCTCCGGACGCGGGCTATGAGCGGTAGCCGGGCAGGTAGAGACGCAGCGGCAGAAGATGCCGCTGCGTTCACCAAGGCGACGGCCGCGGCGACGGGGAGAGCGAGAGGACGGTGCGCGGAATGAATCAAGATGACGGAGCGTTTGAACTCGGCACAGGTTGCGCCGAATTCAATATCTGAGACGAAGCCCATGGATTCCCGCAGACACGAGTCCGGCTCTCTTGCGGCAGCATAACTCGAAGCAGTGCCATCCGCCTATGCATGCCGGGCAGACACGGCCCCATAGCCATTTTGCGGCCAAGCAGTGCAAGACAGCCGCGTGCTCCTCACATCACCCCGGCGGGCGGCTATCACTTTCCTTATCATTATGGCCACAGGCGATAGCTGGCCGCCAGCTTCCGGCCGTGGGCCTGCATGCCATATTTGCAGTTTAGCAGTGTCTGGTTCCCTCGCGGCTTCGCCTAACGCAGCCGGACGCCCTGGTTCTTCAATTCCGCCTGTATGTCCCCGATAGCGGCCTCGGCTGGGGAAACCCCTTTCTTCACCGAAACGGCGGCAGCAACGCCCGCGCCCTGGCCAGTCACCGTGCAGCACATCATATTGCGCACGGCGGCGTGCGAGATCTTGTCCCCGGCAACACAGCGCCCCGCAATCAGTAAATTATCGATGCCCAGCGGCACCAGCGCTCCATAGGGGACGTGAAAATAGCGCCCGGTCGTTGGCAGAACCAAAACGCCATAGCCGTCGAGGAATTCGGGAAAAATGCCAATCGAATCCCCAAAGCGCGCCTGCTCGCGCACGTCTCGTTCGGTAAGATTATAGCGGCCTAAAATTTTGCGCGTATCGCGGATCCCGATCGTCATGCCGAAATTGCGCAGCGCCGCCTGCTCGAATCCGGGGGCAAAATATTGCAGCGCCTTGATGGCAAGCATGGCCTGGCGCCTCCCCTCGATTTCGCCGCGGGTGAGATCACGAACATTGGTGCCGTCATATTCGAGCATATGCACCATGTTGAGATAGGTTGCCTCGCCGGAATCGCTGATTGCGCTCCAGGTGCCGCCAATGCTCTTAAGACTGGGGGGAATAATGCCCGCCTCCCGCGCCTTGTCGAAAGGCTCCTCGAGATAGGGGCTGAACAGCTCGTCCTCCTTTCCGCCCGTTTGGATTTCCCAGTTCTTGCCCCAGTCCCTATATTTCTTCGGGTTTGCCTTGACGTAGTCGAGAAAGCGCGCCCGGTCGGCGCCGGAGCAGGAGAACATGACCGTAACCGCCAGCATTTCTTCCTTGGGCGTCTTCCGGCAGGGAACGCCGCAAAAGGCGGCTATGTCGGCGTCCCCCGTCGCATCAATGATGCGCTTGGCGAGAATGGCCTGGCGTCCCGATTTGCTTTCGATGATGATCCCGGTAAGCGCATTGCCCTCGCGAATGGCGCCAACCGCGAGCGTGTGAAGCAAAACCTCGACCCCTGCCTCCTTGACCCAATTATCGGCCACGATCTTGAACATCTCGGCATTGATGGCATGGCTCAGCGATTGCGGCTCGGGAGAGGCGGCACCAAATGCCTTGGCCCTTTGCTCGAATTCGATGCCGATGCCCTCAACGTCGACCGTCCTTTCGTGCCGGTACCAGCCGATCCCCTCGACCCCGACATGGGTGAGGTTGCCGCCAAGACAGCCGTAGCGCTCGACGAGCAGAGTATGGACCCCGGCACGCGCCGAGCTGATTGCGGCGGCAAGCCCCCCCGGGCCGCTGCCCGCGACAAGGACATCCGTCTCGGCGATGACTGGCGTCAGACGCGATGGCTCTCTGATTTCCTTAACGATCATAAAGTCCGCGCCCAAAAAACTTGCGGCGAGATGCACCGCCGATGAGGCTCCCAAACCATTGCCGGTCCGGCGCCGCTGGCGTATTAAGACGGTCCGTTATGAAATTATTTTAACGGACCCCGAATCTTCGCACAGAAGGCGCAGCGCATGATCAAATTACCCCCTGAAATCCGCGACTTGACCACAAAAAGCGTTGAGGAAGCCCGCAAGGCTTTCGAAGCCTTCACCGACGCCGCCCGCAAGGCGTCCGCTCAGGCGGAAGATGCCGCAGCCAAGGTGCAGTCGAGCGCCAAAGACGTGAGCGCGAAGGCGCTCGACTTCACGGAAGCGCATGTAAAGGCCGCGTTTGAGCACGCGCAAAAGCTCGTTGACGCCCAAACGCCGCAAGAATTCCTGGCCCACCAGGCAGAGTATGTGAAGTCGCAGCTTGCCGCGCTGGAAAAGCAGGCAAAGGAGCTCGGCGCGGCAATCACAAAAAAAGGCCCCCCCGATAAAACCTGATTCAGGGCGAAGTAAAAGGGGAGAGCTCGCGCGGCCCGCTTTGCATAACTGCGCCCGCGGCCGCGAAGAGCGACTGGCAATAGGTATCGAAGGCGAAGTGCTGTTCGTAGAAGCGGCGTGCCGGCGAAGACGCCCGGCTGGCGCCGGGCAAATGGCGCCGCTCATGGGCGCGCGCGAGTGCCGCTGCGAAGCAGGCCGCATCCTCGGCAATCGTCACGTTTGCCAGTTCCGTTGCCCCCGGAGGGAAACCGCGAAAGGCGAGCTTTGTGGCAATGAGCGGAGCCCCGCAAGATAGCGCCTCGATTGTCTTGATCGAAATTCCGTGTCCCGCGACGGCGGGAAGTAACACCGCCGAGGCGTTCCGGTAAGCGCCGCGCAGGATGGAACCATCGACTCTTCCCTGGAAAAGTCCCGCATGCTTCGTGAAGAGAAGCGGCGCGCGCCAGCGCATGAACTGGGCGATGCCGCCATAGATCCGGACGCGGGCCTGTGGCGCAAGCGGTAGCACCTCTTTCAAAAACCAGCGGACGCCAAGAAAATTTGGATAATTGGCGGCCGCCACGAGGATCGCCTCGGCGCCTCCCGCTCCGGCAGGCATTGGCCCTGCCGCAGGATAGATGAGCGCATGGCGCTTGCCGGGAAGAAGCCGCCGGAATTCTTGCGCCTCCTCGGCATTGAGATGCACCAAAATATCGGCTTGCCTCATCACATCGCATTCAGTCGCAAGCATGTCCTCATAGCTTGCGGCGGGCGGGAGCTTCACTCCCAAAGGCGCATGAAGCGCATATTGGCGCGCCTGAAGATCATGGGTCTCGAGCATGACCGGGCAGCCGTAACGGCCGCGCAACCGCGCTGCGATCGGCACGGTGAAGAAATGGTTGCAATGGATGAGATCGGCATGCGGGGCGCGCGGGCGCAATTCCGGGACCGGGGTACGCCGGGCCACCTCGAGCCGCATCAGAGCTTGATTGCCGTGCAGCCACTCTATGCTCGCCCGCAGAAAACCGGAATTTAGAACTTCCCTCAGGGGCATTCCGGCAAAGGTGCGAATATCGGCGTCAATATCGCTCGCCGCCGCAAAATACGCCGCCGCGCATTTCGTGCCCTCGACGCAGCCTGGCGTATCGGCAGCCGCGATACTTACCGTTTGGGCGCCGAGCCGTTTGTAGGCCTGCGCCTGAGCGGCGAAGACACCATGGCTGCCGCAAGAATGCCACGCCGGATGCACAATCGCGACGATTTTGCCTGCCAAGGGGCGGGGAAAAGCCACATGCGGATCGGCGGCTGCCTCCTTCATCAAGCATGAGATCCTTTCGAATTGGGGTTACCCTTGCGAATCACGCGCCTGCATTCCCTGCGCCCTTAAGCTCCGGCTTGATCGGCGCCCGCTCACCAGATAGACATCGCATCGCTTATTGAGTTTTCCGCCCGTTTGTGCCGTCCGATGGTCTGCCGGTGAGGGATTCGCCAGAGCCGGCGAAATCAAGCATCATATGCAAGATCCTGCTGTTCTTCCCAAGCATGGGATTGCCACCATTGCCAATGACAAGATTCTTCCGTGGCTCCTGCCTTTTCTCGAAAGCTACATAGCCACCAATTCCTCTCTACCGCTTTACGTCATCCCTTTTGACAGCAATTCTCTCTTAACCCGCCGCGCCTGCGATATCTATGGCGCAAATTTTGTCGAGCCGGATAGCGCCGAGCTCGATGCGCTTGCCAAGAGGCTCTATCCTTTGTTTCCGGCCCACCGGCGGCGGCTGAGGAAATTTTTGAGCCTGGCTCTGCCGCTCGATGAGGTCATCTATCTCGATGCAGATACCATCCTGTTCCGCGATTTCCGCCCGATTTTGGGCAGGATCGAAGCGGGCAAGCGCGATTTTATCGTCGCCGCACAGACCAAGGATTATGTCTATAACAGCAATCGCGTGCGATTCGACTTTCTTCGCGAGGCTCTGCTCTTCAATGACGGTTTCTTTGCCGCGTCGAATTCGATCTTGCGCCTCAAAGATTTCCTGGACGTCATCGAAAAAGACGAGGCGATTTTCCACGCCGTCCGGCAACGCGGCATGCTCTTTGCGCAGCCGCTGACCAATTTCGTTGTTCACCGTTTAGGGTTGCAGGTTACGCCGCTTTATGCATGCGTCCCGGGCGCGTCGGGGGAGAGCTTTTACAAGGCCGAGGGGGTGACATTCGATGCCAAGGGGCCGCGCGACGCCATGGGCAGCGAGATCTATTTTGCCCATTGGGCTGGGGCGGTGACACTCCCAAACCGGCGCGTCTTCGATGCCGCGTGGCGGAAATACGCCACCATGGCCACCGCGCGCATGAGGAACGGGCCGCTTCCCGCGCCTTCCGGCTCCTGAGATGCCCCGGCTCCTGTTTTTGTATTTTTCGAAACGGCTTGGGCTTGCCTCGCTCATGATCGCCGCGGGTCTCTGCGTGCCGGTCGCGATGTCGTCTCTTTTCCATTATCTTCCGGCGGCCGCCATTCGCGGCGGGCTTCTCGCGCCTGCGCTGCTCGGCACATTTCCGACCGTTGTCTATATCGCACTGCCGGCGGCAGTCGGGCTTGCCGTTGCGCTTGAATTTGCCCGCATGTCGGCCGACGGCATGATCGCGGTGCTCTATTCCTTGCGCCTCTCGCCTTGGATGATTTCGTTTCCCGCCGCTTTCGTTGCAATGGTCGCGGTCGCCGGCGGCTACTGGGATTCAATGATTTTCGCCCCGGCCAATACCGGCAAAATGCATGACGTTATCTACGTCATCCGCAATTCCCTCAACCACCATTTGCTCGAGCCGGCCCACTTCTACAGTTTCGACAATGGGGCCCGGACAATCTATTTTCGCCGCTGGCTTTCGTCCGATGTGGCCTCGGGAATGTTCATTCATCAGTTTTCTTCCGAAAAGAATGAAGACCAGGTCATTCTTGCCGACAGGGCCGAATTCCGCCGCAACGCCCAGGGTGTCGTGCTCATCTTGAGCAAAGGCTCGATTGAGACAATTCCCAATGACGGAGGGGCCGTCCGCAGCGCGAATTTCGACGAATATGCGATTCCAATTGGGATGCAGGGCACCGCCGGCTTGCCACAGCGCAGCTGGCGGGGTCCATTCGAACTGTCGCTGCGCGAGTTTTTTAAGCGCCGGCCGTCACCGCCGTGGATGTATCCCGGGCCTTACGCCGAATGGATGAGCGAGGGGACAAAAAGATTCGCGATTCCCATCCTTTCATTATGCCACGCTTTGCTTGCGGTCGGGCTCGTGCTGCAGTTCGGATCCGCGGCGGGGCGAGCGCCAATGCGTTTGCTCCTGACGGCCGTGCTTGCCATCCCGCTTGCTCATATTGCGATCCTCGTCGGCGCGGAGACGCTGGTGCGCAAAGATCCGCGCCTTGTTTGGCTTGTCGTGGCGGCCATTGCTACCGAACTCGCCGCCGCTGTTGCCCTCATCTCGCGCCAAAACGCCAATTTCAGGCTGCGAGGCAGGACGGCGGTTTCCAACGGATGAGGAGCGCCAAGGAGAATCGATGCAAGCAGAACGAAGCAACTCATTCCTAAGGGCTCGCGGTACGGAGATTGCTTCCTCACGGTAGCCGTCGTATTTGATCTCATGGAGCCACTTCGGGCCGCTCGGCGGCTTGTTGCAAGGCAAGGCGAGCTTGGTTCGAGGAAAGCTGGGAGCAACCTTTTCGTGCACCGGAGAGCTTGCCGATGTCGGGCAGGATAGCTTTTCGCGCTTTCGCCACCCCGGCTCGGGCCGCTTGGTCCCGGCGCGTCTCACCCGCTGCCGCGATCTCTTCGTTCGTTCGGCCGCTGAGCCGCGATGACCGTTCCTCCTCCGTGACGTCCCGATCGCCTCTATGCCGGGCGAATTCGTGCCCTGTCATCATTGCACAGGATGACAGCTTCGATGCAACCGACTCGATCACTATCTGTACTTTCACGACGGACGAAACGGATGCAACTCTCTTTCGATTGCCGGTAGAAATCGAATGAGCGGAACCGATTATCGGCAAGTTGCCGCCTCATGGTCGCCACCGTCTAACATCGAAAATCGGAACACAAATTGGGAAGACATCCTTTGCCGCAATCTGGCAGCTCGCCGTCTCTCCACGACTAAAGCGAAAGACATGAACTCGCCTAAAGCTCCTGCCTTAAAGCTGACTGGGCATTTTCAGGCTTGCTCTGCTACGAATGCTCCTCATGGAGTGAAGCGACATGAAAATCAAGAGTTGGAAATCGCAAGTGGTTCGCGCGGCGAGCCCTTTCGTCCATGAGATAGGGAAGTACAAACGTCAGTTCCGCCGAAAAATATGGATACAACGAGGTATCCTGGACAGATTCAAGGGACAGGCTCTGGAAGAGACATTTGACACGATTTACCGAGAGGGCGTGTGGGGTAAGGGATCGGGCCTCGGCAGCGAGGGTCTGTGGGCTGATGAATATATTGCATTTGTGCGCAAGTTCATCGAAGACAAAGAAGTTAGAACCATAACGGACGTTGGCTGCGGAGACTTTGGCGTCGGGGCAAGGATCATCGATTTGGTAGAAGCCTACAACGCAACCGATGTCTCTGCGCTAATCATTGAACGCAATAAAAAAAAATTTGATTGTCCCAATGTTAAATTTATCCATTTGGATGCTTGCGCACATGCGCTGCCTGCTGCCGACCTTATCACAATCAGGCAGGTTCTGCAGCATCTGACCAACGCCGAGATCGAATCCATACTTACGAATGTCGAAAAATCGGGCGCAAAATTTTGCATTGTAGCCGAGCATCTGCCTAGCGAGAAAGAATTCGTTGGACCGAACATAGATATGCCTTCTCACGGCGCCGGAATACGGCCATTTATTGGCTCAGGGGTCCTGATCGATCAGCCGCCCTTCTCCCGTGCGGCCAATATGGCAATGACTATTCACGATCCGGACCCCGCATCACGAGAGAGACTCGGCATTTTCGTATATGCTATGCAATAAAAATTTCCCTCTGGGCACGATGCGTTCGCCGTTTTTAGCTCTTATTGGCGCAGCAAAGCCGTTGAGCAGCTGAA
>JAFMSB010000331.1 GCA_017353815.1 Methylocapsa sp.
CGCGATTTGCCGCGAGAGCTGAGGTAAGCCAAAGTTTTGCCCGCACGACACTTGGGTACGCGATCCCAAATATTGTTTCCCTGCTGGCACAACGCGGAGCTCTACCAGCGAGAATCCGTGATTCTGCCTTGCGTTTGATCCGGACGTCCACCCCGCGGCCCACCTCGCATAGAACGCCAAATCCGCTCCACTTCGCGGCACGAAGCGGTGCCGTGAGAGGAGAGGATAAGAGCGCTGCTCACTTACTTGCCACGCCGGTCATTCCGCTAGCGACGGCCCTGATCATTGGCGGATCCCTCTTTGGTTATTTCATTGGGACAGGCGATCATGGTGCGGCACCCTCATCGCCGATCGCGGCACAAAAGCCGCCTGTGAAATCCCTTTCTACGGAGTCACTGTTGTCGCCCTTGCCGCTTGGCGAGATGGCCGCGATGTTCGCGCCGGACGCAGGTAGAGCCTCGGCTGAGTCCTCCGCGGCGGTTTCCGGTTTGGTCGGCGCCGGCCGGGCATCCGGTCCTCGGCTCGCATCCGATTTTCCGGTGATTTATTTCGCCTCTGGGCGCGCGATTATACCTGCGGGCGATAGGAACCTTGTGGATCAGGCCGCCCGGTTAGTCCGGCAGCTCCCGGCTGGCTCGCTTGTCGAGATAGCAGGCTATACCGATCGCACGGGCATTCCGGCCGCCAATTTGCGCCTGTCGCAGCGGCGGGCGAGGGCTGTTCTTGAGGCCCTGACCCGCATGGGCGCTGCACCCGCAAGGCTGACCGCAAAGGGTTATGGCGTTTATGTGCAAACGGCGGCCAGGCAAACTAGGGCGCTGGAGGGCCGCAGCAATGCTCCAGCCGAAGATCCGCAGCCCGGCAGACGGCGCGTGGAGTTTCACGTCATCCATCCCTGAAGCTGCGCGCCATCTCCCGCGGCGCCGGCCCCAGCGGCTGCGGTAAGTCCGACGCGTCAAAATCAAGTTCCGCCGCCACAAACGACGCGGACCGAGCCTGGCGGGATGTCTGCGGCGCCATCGGGCTCAAGATGGAACTCCCGGGAGCCGGCGAAGCCATGCGCCCGACACCAAGCGTCGGCCACGACAAGACCGCATTGGGAGCCCGGCGTCAAGCATTCTTCGAAACCGTAGCCATCATTTGGCGGAATGATCAGCGTGCGGCCTTCGTCCGCATTCACTGCCGGTCTAGCCGTGAGGAAGGCGAGGACGGCAAGAAATGAGCCGAGACAGAAAGGCAGGGAACACAAGAGGTGGCGCCGGACACTCGCGGTCACGGCCAGCGCTCTGGCCGAGGGGGGTGCTTCTAAAAGCATGAAAATACTCGGGAAATCGGAGAAACCGGAAAAACTTTAGCGAAAGCGCTTGAAAGTTCGGTTAACGCGAAAGCGCAAGCCGGGTCCCCAACCGCCGACGTCGCGCTTGACCAATATTCCTTTCTTCCCCCATAGTCACCTCCATGACGCGCTTGACCGGCACCTGCTGGGCCTACATTACGATCAAGATTTGTAACGGTTAGCTGCATTTGCGGCAGGTGGCCTTGCCGCGGGCTGGAGCCGTCGCGTTCTCGCATTAGAATTCGACCTTGATGCCCCAGGCCAGAGACGGCGCGAGGGGACGATATGCCATTGCGGTTCTACAATACGCTCACCCGCAAGAAGGAGACCTTTGCGCCGCTCGATCCGGCCAATGTCCGTCTCTACGCCTGCGGCCCAACCGTTTACGACCATCTGCATATCGGCAATGGGCGCATGCTGATCGTTTTTGACGTGCTCTACCGGCTCCTTCGCTATATCTATGGCGAAAGCCATGTGACGTATGTGCGCAACATCACCGATGTCGACGACAAGATAAACGCCCGCGCCGCTGAGCGCCGGGTCGATATTCGTGTGCTGACTGATGAAATGACGGCGATTTTCCACGAGGATGCACGGGCGCTCGGATGTGCTGAACCGGCGGTTGAGCCGCGCGCGACGGAGCATATCCCTGACATCATCGCGCTGATCGAAAAGCTCATCGCCAAGGGCCATGCCTATGTGGCGGAGGGTCATGTGCTGTTCGATGTGCCTTCGATGCCTTCCTACGGAAAACTCTCGCGACGCCCGATTGATGAGATGATCGCGGGCGCGCGGGTCGAAGTTGCGCCCTACAAGCGCTCGCCGATGGATTTTGTCTTGTGGAAGCCATCGGGCGCAAAAGAGCCGGGATGGGATAGCCCCTGGGGCCGCGGGCGGCCCGGCTGGCACATCGAATGCTCGGCGATGAGCTGGAAACATCTTGGCGAGACTTTTGATATTCACGGCGGCGGCATCGACCTCGTTTTTCCCCATCACGAGAATGAGATCGCGCAAAGCTGCTCCGCTTTCGGCCATGAGAAGATGGCGAATTTCTGGATCCACAACGGCCATCTTCAGGTCGAAAGCGAAAAAATGTCGAAGAGCCTGGGGAACTTCGTCACCATTAGGGATCTTTGGGCAACCGAGAAATTCGGCGGCAAGAAGTGGCGGACGGGTACGCTTCGCCTGGCAATGCTAATGACACATTACCGCGAACCCATCGATTGGTCGGTGCGGCGCTGCAATGAGGCCGAATCCATAATTCAGGGCTGGGAAGAGGTGATCGACGTTCTCGAGCATTGGGACTTTGAGGGGGAGCCCTCCGGCGAGGTCATGGAGGCACTGTCAGACGATCTCGACACGCCAACTGCGATTACCGCTCTCCATGCACTAGCCAAACGCGCTCACAGCAGCATCGAAAACGCAAAGATGCTTGCGAAGAATCTCATCTTCTTGGAAATTGTGCCACGCGTCGCTCCGATGAGCAACGAACAATTGGCGGCTTCTAACCGTGCTTTTTTTGAAGAACGTAAGAAATATCGGCCTGATCAGTTAGCGGCAGCGGGACACGTCTTTCTTGAAGAGGTTAAGAAATATCGGAAACACGCGAGTGGCATGCTTCTTTCGAAGATTGCGGAACTCAACTTAGATATTTCAAAGATAAATCTATTAATTGAACAGCGTGAGAAGGCCCGTGCCGCAAAAAACTGGGGAGAGGCCGATCGCATCCGCGATGAGCTTACGGCGATGGGAATCGCGCTGAAAGACAATAAGGACG
>JAFMSB010000044.1 GCA_017353815.1 Methylocapsa sp.
CCAGACGCGGACAAATGGGCCCTTATTGAGTTTTTGAAGACCCAGTAAACCTCAGTTTCAAGCTTGCCCCGCGCGCAAGCCCGCCGCGTCAACCGCCATTTCTTGGGCGCTACCTAGAGATGAAGCGCCCAAGGACAAGCTGGAGCCGTAGTAGAGCTCCCAAACAGGCTTGCCCCCCAATCCCGCCACAAAAGCGCGGTGAGCGTCAAGCTCCCTCTGGGTTAGGCGGGGCGGGAGCGGCTCCGGCCTTTGCGTAAGAAGGAGCCTGCGGGGAGCATTTGCGGCGTCGACCGGTGCAAGAGCAAGGGCGGGCTGGCGCCCTCCAATGAGCTCCGCATAGACCTCGGCGAGTAATTCGGCGTCGAGCAGCGCGCCATGTTTCGCCCGCACAGCGATGTCGATGCCAAAGCGGGCGCAAAGCGCGTCAAGACTATTTGCAGCACCGGGGAATTTGCGCCTTGCCAGCGCAAGCGTATCGATCACCCGGCCGCTCGCAATCGGCCCGAGCCCAAGAAGTCCGAGCTCCGCATTCAAAAATCGTAAATCGAATTCGGCATTATGAGCAACGATTCGATCGTTGCCCGCAAATTTCAGAAACTCGTCTGCGACCTTAGCGAAGACCGGCTTGCCCGCCAAAAACTCGGAGGAAAGCCCATGCACCCGGAAGGCCGCCTCGGGCATCAAACGCTGCGGATTGATATAGGCGTGGAAAACCTCTCCCGTTGGAATGTTGTTCAGAAGCTCTATGCAGCCGATTTCAACGATCCTGTGCCCCTCCGCCGGATCAAGGCCGGTAGTTTCCGTATCAATGACGATTTCGCGCATCGCGCAGGCTCAGACCTTGTTGCTTGCCCCAGATAACGCACGCAAGATCGCGCACACCTGTCTCCTTCCTGCTTCGAAGCCGCGGCCCGTGTCGACGAGGAAATGCGCGCGCGCGCGCTTCTCGGAGTCTGGCATTTGTCGCGCCATTATGACGGCAAGCTGCTCTTCTGTCATGCCGCCGCGCGCCCTCACGCGCTCTTTTTGCACAGATTCCGGCGCGCTCACCAGAACGGTTGCATCGACCCTGCGGTCGTATCCGGTCTCAAACAGCAAAGGGATATCAAGAACGACCAGGCCCGCGCCTCTTTTTTCCGCCTCGGCAAGGAAAGCATCGCGGCTTGCGGCGACGAGAGGATGTATTATTGCTTCAAGCCGCGCCAGCGCCGCCGGATCGCGAAGGACAATATCGGAAAGGCGTTCGCGATCGACCTCACCCCCCCGCGCCGTTCCGGGAAAGGCGGCCTCGATCGCCGCCGCCGCTTTTCCCCTGTAGAGTTCGTGAACGGCGGCATCCGAGTCAAAGACTGCAACCCCTTCGGCGCGAAACATCGCTGCCGTGGCCGTCTTGCCCATGCCGATCGAGCCCGTGAGGCCAACAACGAACATTAGACCGCCGCCGGTATATCCGCTTGGATGATGCTGCGAAGCTCCTTCGTAACGGAAGGTCTCACGCCAAACCAGCGCTCAAATCCCGGGACCGCCTGATGGAGCAGCATGCCGATACCTGGGACCGCCCTCAGAGCGCGTGCTTTCGCGGCCTTAATTAGCTCCGTTTCGAGCGGGACATAGACAATATCGCAGACCGCCGCTTTCTCGGGCAGCGGGTCAAGGCCGAGATGCAGCCGCGGCTGGCCAAGCATGCCAAGCGAGGTCGTATTGACGAGAAGAGAGGCTTGAGAGAGCAGCCGCGGCAGGGCAGAATCATCCGCAGCTTCTATGGGAGGGCCCAAATCGGCGGCAAGCGCGTCGGCACGCGCCCGAGTCCGGTTGACAAGCCAAATTCTAGCCGCGCCGCGCAGTTGCAACGCATAGGCAATGGCCCGCGCGGCCCCTCCGGCGCCGAGGACGACGGCCTGGGCGCGAACGTCATCCCAGCCTGGCGCGTCCTGATCGAGCGCGGCAAGAAAACCCGCGGCGTCGGTATTGTCGCCGCACAGCTTCCCGGATTCGAACCACAGCGTGTTGACAGCTTTGAGGCGGGCGGCCGTCTCCGTCGTTTGCAAGCAGCGCTTGAATGCCGCCTGCTTATGCGGCAAAGTTACATTTCCGCCCGCAAAGCCAAGCGCGGCGAAATGGTCCATGAAGCCTGGGAAATCGCCGGCGCGAACTTCGGCCCGCTCATAGGATCCCTTGATGCCATAGAGATCGAGCCAATATTCGTGGATCAAAGGGGAGCGCGAATGGCGGACGGGAAAGCCGATGATACAGGCCTTTCGCGTGTCATTTTGCGATGGCATTACGAAAGCAGGCTTCCTTCCTCGCGCAAGAATTTCAAAATTGGCAGAAGCGGGAGGCCAAGAATCGTCCAATGGTCGCCCTCGATATGATCGAAGAGATGAGCGCCGAATGCTTCAATCTGGTAAGTTGCCGCTGTGCCGGAGCCCTCCGTCTGGGCAAGGTAAGTTTCGATGAACTGGGCAGAAAAATTCCGGCAGGAAAGCCAGGCGGTGCTAACTGTCTCAAACAAAATATCTGTGCCGCGCATTATGCAGCAACCGGAATGGAGCTCATGCGTCCGGCCTTGCATCGCCACAAGCTGGCTCCTCGCTGCAGCGCTGCTGGAGGCCTTGCCAAACAGGCGGCCCTCGAGGCAAGCCACCTGATCAGCCCCCAAAACCAGCCGGCTGGGCATTACAGCGCTCACCTTTGCGGCCTTGGCACGGGAGAGGTCAAGAGCGACCTCCCTTGGCCCTGCACCCCTTGCAACAAGTTCCGCTTCGCGCGCCCGCTCATCGATCGAAGCGGTGCGTATTTCAAATGGGATCCCAGCGGCGCAAAGCAGAGTTTGGCGCGTGGTGCTTTGCGAAGCAAGGACAAGAGGATCGTTGCTTCTCCATAGCACTGTCATGATGCAGCTGTGAGTTTCGACTGGTGAATCTTGTAAAGATCGATCACTGCCGCGGCGGTCTCTTCGATCGAACGGCGCGTTACGTCGATTATGGGCCAGCCGCGCTCGGCACATAGCCTGCGCGCCCGCATTACCTCCTCGGCAACCAAAAGCCGGTCGACATAAGGCGAGTCCGGGCTTGCGTTCAAGGCAAGGAGGCGGTTCTGCCGGATTTGGACGAGCCGCTCCGCGGAGGCTACGAGTCCCACGATCAGGGGCCCAGTCAATCTCAGAACCGGCTCCGGGAGCGGAACGCCAGGAACTATGGGAATGTTTGCCGTTTTTATTCCCCTATTGGCCAGATAGATGCTCGTTGGCGTCTTCGACGTGCGGCTCACTCCTAGCAAGACAATATCGGCCGCATGGAAATTATCGACTTGCTGGCCGTCGTCATGAAGCATCGTAAAATTGAGCGCCTCGATTCGCCGGAAGTATTCCGCGTTCATCATATGCTGTGCGCCGGGCCGGTGCGTTGAGGCAGCTCCGATATAGGACTGGAACAAGTTCAAGACCGGCTGCAGCACCGACAGGCAAGGGAGGCTCATCTCCCTGCAGGCCTCTTCGAGGCGAGTGGTCAATTCTTGATCAACCAGCGTAAAAAGGACGATCCCTGGGGCTTCTTCGATTTTGGCGATGGCCCTGTCGAGCTGGCTGCGGCTGCGGATAAGAGGATAAACATGCTCGATCGATGCCACGCCTTCGTATTGCGCCGCAGCTGCCCGGCTGGCGGCGATCAGGGTCTCTCCCGTCGCGTCGGAGATGAGATGGAGATGAAAGTAATGACGCCCCAATTGCTTTGCGCCCACTCCATTCCCGGGCATAGATGAAAACCCGGGGAAAATTGGGGAATAGCGGCACCGGGCGCTGTCAAGCAACGATTTTGTTAAAAAAAGCTTAGCTTTGTTCCCCTGGCGTCTGCTAGTGGAAAAACTCCGCAGCTGCCTGTGAATAGGTCTCAGAAAGCAAAGGCTGCGGCAATTGAGACGGCTAGCGTCTTGCAACTGGTTGCGATCAACCGGATTTTCTTGCCAGATGAAGAGCGGAATTTCATCCTGTCAAAAACGGGGAGAGTTGCACATCTTCATTCCGGCTGTGCGATACGGGGAATAGGCGGTTTGCAGCATCAAGCAAACTAAAATTCCTTTAAAGAAATATATTTGGATTGTACGAAGGGGCGATTGGCGAGGTCGATACGGTGGAAACTAAGCCGTTTCTCAGGGCGCTCGCGGGCCAGGCCTGCTCTCCACCTCCCATTTGGCTCATGCGGCAAGCCGGCCGCTATCTTCCCGAATATCAGTCGCTTCGGGCTAAGGCATCGTCTTTTCTCGAGTTCTGCTACACTCCGGTCTTGGCGGCAGAAGCAACCCTTCAGCCCGTTAGGCGCTTCGGATTCGATGCCGCGATCCTCTTTAGCGACATTCTCGTCATCCCCGATGCTCTCGGCCAGAAACTGACGTTTGAAACTTCCGGAGGACCGCGACTCGACCCAATCGCTACGCCGCGAGACTTCGGCAGATTGAAAACCGAGATCGACCGCAGAAGGTTGAGCCCCATCTTGGAGACGGTCTCACAGGTGAAGGCAAATCTCCCGGCTGAGATCGCATTGATCGGCTTTTGCGGGGCTCCATGGACCGTCGCGTGTTATATGATTGCCGGCAGGAGCTCTCCCGATCAAACTCAAACGCGGCTATTTGCCTATCGCGAGCGGGAGGCGTTTCAGCAGCTAATTGGGGTCCTGGTCGACGCCTCGGCCGAATATTTATCGGCTCAGATCGAAGCTGGTGCCGATGCGGTCCAGATTTTTGATACATGGGCGGGCATTTTGCCAGCCGCCGAATTCGAGCGCTGGTGCATCGATCCCATTGTGGCACTGATCGCCCGCCTTCGCCTGCGCCATAAGAACGCGAGGATTGTCGGCTTCCCAAAAAGCAGCCATAAACTCGGCGAATATGCGGCTCGCGCAAAGATCGACGCCGTCGGCCTTGATTCGTCTGTTGACCCCTATTGGGCGAGGAAGTCCTTCGATAGCAATCTTGCGCTCCAAGGTAACCTTGATCCTTTAGCGCTTATGGCCGGAGGAGAAGCCCTTGAAAGCGGAGTCCGCACCATTCTATCTGCTTTCAAAGGGCGGCCGCACATCTTTAATCTCGGCCACGGCATCCTGCCGCAGACACCCATTTCCCATGTCGAGCGCCTGCTCGAGCTTGTTCGCAAGGCCCCCATTCAATGAGCAGCATATATCTCTGGCTAAAGTTCATTCATATCCTTGCCCTGGTTTCTTGGATGGCGGGTCTCTTTTATCTGCCGCGGTTATTTGTTTACCATGCCGAATCGCCTAGAGCTTCGCCCCAGGCGGACACCTTCGCGATTATGGAGCGCAGGCTGATGCGCGTGATCATGCTCCCGGCGATGCTAGTGACCTGGGGCACGGGTCTCATGCTTGCCATAGAAGGGCAATTCTTGGCCGCCGGATGGCTTCACGCGAAATTGGCACTTGTCATTGGACTCAGCGCGCTTCATGGTTATTTCAGTAAACTACGCAAGCATTTCGCTAAAGACAATATGTTGCATAGCGCAAAATTTTACCGTCTCATCAACGAGGCTCCAACAATCCTTTTGGCGGGAATTGTTTTTTTGGTGGTTTTCAAGCCCTTTTGATTGAGAAGGGCTTGATAAGAGTTCTGCCGCTTGTCAAAGTACCAAAAAAGAATTATCTCTTGTTATTCCCCACGTTTTAGTTGCATCGATCTGCGCGGCGGCGCACCGCATTCAAAAGCGTTTGATCCTGCTATGGCAACGCTGGTCTAACACAAATCCCGTCCCACCCACCACTCTTTGTGCAATCGTTCCAAGGACATCTCCCCGATGCAGGAACTCAAACTGCAGGACTTGAAGCGCAAATCGCCGACGGAATTGCTCGCTTTTGCGGAACAGCATGAGGTTGAGAACGCATCAATCATGCGTAAGCAAGAATTGATGTTCGCTATCCTCAAGCAGCTTGCGGGCCGGGACATTGAAATCACGGGCGAAGGCGTCATCGAAGTTTTGCAAGACGGCTTCGGTTTTTTGCGCTCGCCCGACGCCAATTACCTCGCCGGGCCGGATGATATCTATGTATCTCCGTCGCAAATCCGCCGCTTTGGGCTGCGCACCGGCGATACGATCGAAGGCGTAATTCGCAGCCCGAAAGAAGGAGAGCGTTATTTCGCGCTCCTGAAAGTCAACACGATTAATTTCGAAGATCCCGAGAAGATCCGGCACAAGGTCCATTTCGACAATTTGACTCCACTTTATCCGGAGGAGCGGCTGCGGCTCGAGGTGGGTGATCCGATCAAGAAAGACTTGTCGGCGAGGGTCATCGATATCGTGGCGCCTATTGGCAAAGGTCAGCGGGCGTTAATTGTGGCACCGCCCCGCACAGGCAAGACGGTGCTGTTGCAGAACATCGCTCAATCGGTGACCGCCAATCACCCCGAATGCTATCTCATCGTGCTTTTGATCGACGAGAGGCCAGAGGAAGTTACCGATATGCAAAGATCGGTCGCTGGCGAAGTGGTTTCGTCGACCTTCGACGAACCCGCGGTGCGGCATGTGCAAGTCGCCGAGATGGTGATCGAGAAAGCCAAGCGTCTCGTCGAGCACGGCCGCGATGTCGTAATCCTGCTCGACTCCATCACAAGACTCGGCCGGGCCTATAACACCGTCGTGCCATCGTCCGGCAAGGTTCTGACCGGCGGTGTCGATGCCAATGCCTTGCAGCGGCCAAAACGCTTCTTCGGGGCGGCGCGCAACATTGAAGAGGGCGGCTCGCTCACCATCATTGCAACGGCGCTGATCGATACGGGATCGCGCATGGACGAGGTGATTTTCGAAGAATTCAAGGGCACAGGAAACTCCGAGATCATTCTTGACCGCAAGGTCGCCGACAAACGCACCTTCCCGTCAATCGACATTGCCCGGTCGGGAACGCGCAAGGAAGAGCTGCTGGTGGCCCCCGATATATTGAAGAAAATGTATGTGTTGCGGCGTATTTTGAATCCCATGGGCACGGTGGACGGAATAGAGTTCCTCCTCGGCAAGCTGCGGGAAACGAAGAGTAACACGGCGTTTTTCGAGTCCATGAATACCTGACTAAGGCAGACTTTGCTCGAAAAGCGCCCCCTGGACGGAATGGCTTTCGGGGGCATTGTGGAGCAACCGCTTTTCCCATTCCAGAGCCTGGCTCACGATCGCTTCAAGATCATCCCATTGAGGGTGCCATCCGAGGATGGACCTTATGCGGCCGGTGGCCGCGACAAGCGAAGCGGAGTCGCCCGGACGGCGGCCGGCAATTTGCACCTCGAAATTAACCCCCGACACCTGCTTCATGGCGTTGATAACTTCGCGCACGGAAAGACCGTGCCCATAGCCGCAATTGCAAACCAAATTTTCTCCGCCGCCATGGAGGTAATCCAAAGCAAGGAGATGGGCATTCACCAAATCGGTCACTTGGACGAAGTCGCGGATGCATGTGCCGTCTTTCGTCGGATAATCGGTGCCGAAGATCTCGAGGCGGGGCCTAAGTCCCAGCGCCGTTTGGGCGGCAACCTTGATGAGATGGGTGGCATGCGCTCCGGATTGGCCGAGGCGCCTCTCCGGATCTGCGCCCGCAACATTGAAATATCGTAAGATTGCAAACTTGATGCCATGTGCCCGCCCGGCATCCTCGAGCATCCACTCCGACATCAGTTTCGATCGTCCATAGGGATTTACCGGCGCGAGAGGCGCCAATTCGCTGATGGGGCGCTCGCCCGCCTCGCCATAGACCGCGGCTGTCGAGGAAAAGATGAAATATTTGACCTTTTCACGCACCGCGCATTGGAGCAGTGAGCGCGTCTTTACGGTATTGCCGAGATAATAAGAGAGCGGTTCGGCGACGGATTCGGGCACAACGATCTTGGCCGCGAAATGAATGATGGCGTCGACATTGAACTCGGCAATAATGCGGGTCACGAGCTCTGCATCGCCCGTGTCGCCGATCACGAGCTCTGCCGGCTGCGGCACGGCCCAGCGAAATCCTGTCGAAAGATCATCGAGGACGATAACTTCTTCGCCTTTATCGAGAAGGGCAAGAACCATATGTCCGCCGATATATCCGGCGCCGCCTGTTACAAGTACTGGCATAATATCCCTTCCTGAAGCAATTGATTCCGGTTCAGATCCTCAATCGTAGATGCTGCCATCGGCACCAGAACGAATTGAGCGGCAAAGCCAAGCGGGCTTTCCGGCTGCGGCTATTTGCCAGACATAGCCCTTTGCTAGCGAAGATTCGATGATGCGCAGGCAGTCATGGCCGGTCAATGCAACAAATATTGTTCGTGAATAGTTTGCCCGAGGCGGGCCGTGTCCTCGACAAACATAGTGATGAACTCATGGAGACCTTGCCGGAATATCTCGTCCGCCTTCGCCGCCGAAAGCTTCGCCAGCACATCATGCGCCTGATTTTGGGAAGGGCCGGTGTGGCCGTAGGCATGGGCGATTGAATCCAAAAAATAGACAATGTTTTCATAGCATGAAATGAATGACCGCGGCAGTTCTTTTTTCAGTATCAGCAAATCGGCGATGAGCCAAGGTTTTATGCTCTCACGGTAAACCCAGTGATAGGCAGTTAGCGATGTGACCGCGCGCAAAATCGCCGTCCACTGGAAATAGTCGATCGATCCGCCGACGGATTCGTTCTCCGGTAACAGAACATGATATTTCACGTCAAGAATCCGGGCGGTGTTGTCGGCACGCTCAATAAAGATGCCAAGGCGGGAGAACCAATAAGCGTCGTTGCGCAACCAGGTGCGCTCGACCGACCCGTCATAATCGAGCGAGGTTTTCTGGATGAGCTCGAAGAGGCGCGACAATTCTTCGCGGCTGCAACGGCCGGAGGCATCGGTGCTTGCCTCAAACCGGCCAAGCTCGATCCAGGCACCGTTGATGGCGTCCCATGTCTCGGCAGTCAGTGCGGTACGCACGGAACGGGCATTGGCGCGAGCGTAGCGCAGGCAATTGCGGATGGAGGATGGGTTTTCCGTTGCAAAAGTCAAATAGTCGATGACGCCTGGCTCGCCGATCGCACCGCGCGAGGCGCGAAAGGCCCGCGCCGCACCCGAGGATTCGAGCGCGCTTTCCCATTCGGTGCCCGGGCCCGAATAGCTCGCAGGCAACGCCGCCAACCGTTGTGCGGCCTTGATGATACGCGCAAGAAAATCGGCGCGCTCCACGTAACGCGCGAGCCAAAACAGGTTATCCGCCGTGCGCGAAAGCATTTGCGCCTC
>JAFMSB010000332.1 GCA_017353815.1 Methylocapsa sp.
CTTGCAGAAGGTCTAGTTCCCGGCTTGGGCGCGAACTCATTCGCAAGCACAGCGGGCAAGCGGATCCGGCGTGCTCGCATTCGCCCGCGCCCGCGTTTTTAACCGGGAGGCAATGAATTAGGCCGCAGCCTCCCCCCGCAGGCCGCCCGCATGACCCTCAAGCGGGTCCTCGTCTTCCGCCAAAGCGGCCACGTCCGATGGCTGTGGCAAAGCGAAGTCCTGCGGCAGCCGGCCATCGAAAAGGCCAGCGCCTTTGAGCTCCTCGAGGCCCGGCAAATCACCGATTGCTTCAAGGCCAAAGTGAATGAGGAAGGCTTCGGTGGTCCCGTAGGTGACTGGACGGCCGGGGGCGCGCCTGCGCCCGCGCAGCCGCACCCAGCCCGTCTCCAGCAGGAGATCGAGTGTGCCCTTCGAAACAGCGACGCCGCGGATGTCTTCGATTTCGGCCCGGGTGACCGGCTGATGATAGGCCACAATGGCGAGAGTTTCGAGCGCGGCACGCGAGAGCCGCTTTTCTTCGGCATTGGTAGCAAGGAGCCAAGCAAGGTCGGGCGCCGTCCGGAACAACCATCTGTCGCCCGCGCGGATCAGATTGACGCCGCGGGCGGCATAGGCAGCCTTCAAAGAGCTCAGGACCGCGGCCGCAGAAACGCCCCTCGGCATGCGCTTCTCGATATCCTTTTCAGAAATTGGTTCAGAAGCAGCAAACAAGAGCGCTTCAGCGATCCGCATCGCTTCCGCCGGGCATTCGCCCTCGCCTGCTTCGTGACCTTGATCGATTTCGGCAAAGAGTTGCGCAATTCCCGCCAAAACTGGCCCTCCTCATGTGCTTCCGCAGCGTCCGCTCAGCTTGGAACGGCAGCCAAAACTTTCCCCGAAGCCGGTGTTTTCGGCTTGATCCAAAGTGGCGCAAAGGCCTTGTCCTGGCGTATGGAAATGACCCCTTCCCGGACCATTTCAAGGGATGCGGAAAGTGCCGACGCCGTAACGGTGCGGCGCGTTTCCGCCGATTCCCAGTAGGCGGCAAGATAGGGTTCGAGCTCGATCCAATCGAGCGCGCGCGCGGCAAGTTTTTCGAGTTCGCTGCGGGCTTTGGCGAGGGACCAGACAAAACGCTGCTTGACCCTTACGCGCGATAGCGCTTGTTTCTGGCGCCGCTGCGCATAAGCCGTAAGCAGTTCATAGAGGCTCGCCTGCCATCGCGTTGCGCCTTGTGCCAGAACCGGCTCGGGCAGCCCGCGCGAAAAAACATCCCGCCCAAGGCGAGGCCGGTTCACAAGCGCGTCGGCGGCGGCGCGAAACGCTTCAAGGCGGCGAAGGCGGAGCTGCAGCGCGCCGGCAAGCTCCGCCCCGGCCGGCTCAGAGCTTTTCGTCTCCTGCGGCAGCAGCAGGCGCGATTTGAGATAGGCAAGCCAGGCCGCCATGACGAGATAATCGGCCGCAAGCTCGATGCGGAGCGACCGCGCCGCAGCGATGAATTCGAGATATTGATCGGTAAGCGCGAGGACCGAGATATTGCTCAAATCCACCTTTTGCCGACGCGCAAGATCAAGCAAAAGGTCGAGCGGCCCCTCGAATCCTCCAAGATCGACGACGAAAGTGGCTTCCCCGGCGATGTCCGCTGCCGGGCTGACAGCAAGGCGCACATCCAAAGGTTAGGCTCCGGTTCCCATAACAGCGCTCCTTTCCGGCATCGGCGCTGCCTCGCCGGAATCATTCCGCCGGGTAGAGTGTTCTTGGTACCAATTCTGTCAATATGGCAGCGGTCACTTGCGACGTGATTTGCACTCTCCGGTTACGCCCCTGCCTGGCCTTGGCACGTGTGGTCCACCACCTACACCGGAACCCAAGCCACCGGCTGCGCCGGGTGGCCGCACGGGGCCTTGGCTGCACTGAACCCGCGCCTCCTTTTTGGCGCTCGCGCAAAGTGCCTTCGCCCTTGCCTGAAGCTTAGTTTTTCGCGACGAAGCAGTTCCCGCCGCTGCTCTGCACTTTTTGGCACAGAGCCGCAGCTTGGTCGCGCGAAGCCGCGCCAACGAACCTCACCCGGTAAACTTCTTTGCCGCCAACTTCTGCCTTGCGGATCGAGGGTTGAAAGCCCGCCAATTCGGACCCGAACTTTTGCATGAGCCGGGCCTGCAAATCTCGCGCCTCTTGCTCGGAAGCAGGAGCCGCAAGCTGGATGGCAAAGGTCCCCCTTTGTGCGGCAGCGGGTCTGGACTTCGGCGCGACAGTGGTCTGCGCGGCTTGAGAGCTGCCATCTGCATTTGCGGCCGGCTTTGGCGCCGCGGCAATACGAGTGGCTGTCTTAGCAATCTTTGGGCCCGGGGCAGCCGTGGAACGGTCAGCTGATGCCGCAGGCGGAGGAGCAGACTGGGGCGGAGCATCGTTTGGCAAAAGTGTGCCATCCGGCCGGACAGAAACCGTCCTCACCTTTTTGGGTTCGATCAGATCCGCGATGCTTTGCGGCCCCGCCGGCAGCTCGCTCTGAGCCTGCGCCGGGGGAGGCGGCACCGGAACACCCGCCGCATCCCCGCCTCCGGCGAGAGATTCGCGCGGAGCGCCTTGGCCTCCTGAAACCTCCACCGGCGCCGATAAGTCCGCCGGCTGTTCAATATTGGTTGTTGCGGCAACCGGTGCTTGCTGCGGCATCCCGCCAAGAACGGTTGCATCTTGGCCTGCAGGCTCACTGGCCGCAGTGGTGTCGGGCTGCACCTTAACCGGCCCTTCGGCGGCCTTTATTGTTGCAACCTCGTCGGGGCTCGACACGGCGCCCTTAAAAGCAAAACTAGCAAATATTCCGGCCACCCCCGCAACGATCATCGCCGCCATTATATAGAGCGGCCGCCAGGAACGAACCTCTTCGTCCGCCATGGTGTCATCGGCTGCCTCATCGAGGCCCCTATAGGTTACGCGGGCGTGATCATCCCCATCTCCGCTGTGATCGAGCACAATGTTGCTTGACGGGCCAATAACAGCTTCCGGTGTTTCCATGCCGAGCAATCCAGCTTCGATCGAAGCGAAATCGCCGCGGATGAACGGCTCGGGGACGCATCGCTCTTTCCTATCCTCAGGTTCCCGGCCGTCGCGCGCCCTTGAAG
>JAFMSB010000045.1:0-3182 GCA_017353815.1 Methylocapsa sp.
TGCGGATCGCCGGTTAAGCCAATGATGCGCGAATCGAAATTCTCGAGATAGTCTTTCAAAACATCCGGAGTGTCCTGCTCGGGATCAACCGTGATAAAAAGCGCAGCGATCTTTTTATCCTGGCCAAGCTCATTGAACACGGCCGAAATCTCCGAGAGCGCCGTCGAGCAAAAGTGCGCACAACGCGTATAGCCGAAAACCACAAGAGAGGGGCGTCCCGCAAGATCCGCACTCGCCGCAGCGCTACCATCGTGTCTGACCAGGGTGAAAGACCCGCCGGTTAGCGCCGGACCAAGATCGCGCTCACTCGGCATCTTGCCGTAAACCAAGCCGGAAAGGCCCGCTAGCCCGAGGCCGAAGCCAAGGGCGATGGAAAGGAGAAGGCGACACGCCGGCTTTTGCGGGGATGTCTTCGACACGCGCTTCATGCCCGGAACTTAATCGAAATTGGCGGTCAGCGCCAGCACCATGAGGCCGGCGAAGATGGCTGGCGGATTTTTGCCCGCCCCGGGGATTTTTTGCTAAGCAGACTGATGATCCGGTTTGCGCCCGAGCAATACAAGGAAGCGCTCCTTTTTCTCGGCACGGCCGGGGTCGTCGTGCCGCTCTTCCGGCGCCTCAAGATCAGCCCCGTTCTGGGCTTCCTTGGTGCCGGCATTTTGCTTGGCCCCTACGGGCTTGGCGCGGCTGCCCGGCACATCCGCTGGCTTGCTCCTTTTGCCCTCTCCGATGTCGAGCAGATCGCGCCTTTGGCCGAGTTCGGGGTTGTTTTTCTTCTTTTCATGATCGGGCTCGAACTGTCGTGGCAGCGCCTGGCGATCATCGGCCGACTCGTCTTTGGTCTTGGCGCGTTGCAAGTTCTCGCCTCGGCGGCGGTGGTTGGCTCTCTTTCTGCGCTGCGCGGCGAGACTCCGGTCTCCTCGGCCGTCCTCGGGTTTGCCATATCGCTGTCTTCGACGGCGATCGTAATTCCCGTGCTCGCGGATGCGAAACGGCTCGGGACGGCCGCAGGCAGGACCATATTTGCGGTTCTGCTTTTTCAAGATCTGATGGTGGCGCCCCTTCTCTTCATGGTCACGATGCTCGGGATTCGTGGCGGCGGCGTTGGCACTGCGCTCATTTCCTTCCTTGTCCCCGCGCTCATAGGCTTAAGCATTCTTATCTTTGGCGGGCGGCTCGTCATGCCGCGCCTGTTCCGTCATGTGGCGGCCGCAGGCTCAACCGAGTTTTTCATGGCGGCATGCCTTTTTGTCGTGATCGGAACGGGGGTCGAGACGGCAGCAAGCGGCTTATCCATGGGGCTTGGCGCCTTTATTGCCGGGATCCTGCTCGCGGAAACGGAGTACCGGCGCGAGATTGAAGTCACCATCGATCCGTTCCGGGGTCTTCTGCTTGGCCTGTTCTTTGTTTCGATCGGCGCCAGTCTCGACATTCCCAAACTCATTTCCCAGCCGCTCGCCGGCTTCGGTCTTGCGCTTGGCATTATTGCCGTCAAATTTTGCGTCAACCTGGCGGCCGGCCTGATTGCCCGTCTGCCGCTGCGCGTCGCAATCGAGGCCGCGCTCCTGCTGGCGCCGGGAGGGGAGTTTGCGTTCGTAATCGTTTCCGCCGCCCGGGCGGTTAATGCCATCCCTGCCGGAGCGGCCGAGGATGCAATGATCGCGGTGACATTGTCGATGCTCGCAATCCCGTTTCTCGGCGCCGTTGCCAAACGCATCGGGAAACGCCCGGCTGCCTTGGATCAAGCGGCCTTCGCTCCCGCCGCGGGCGCGCCGCCGCCAGAGGCAATCATCGTGGGATATGGGCGAGTCGGCCAGCTCGTCGGCGATATGCTGTGCCTGCATGGCATCCGCTTTCTTGCCGTCGATACCGACGCCGCCCTGGTTGCCCGCTTCCGCCGCGAGGGCCACGACATTTATTTCGGCAATGCCGCCCGGCTGGGTTTTCTGGACCGCTGCGGGCTCGCGACTGCCAAAGCTCTCATCGTTACGATGGACAGACCCGAGGAGGCGGAAGCCATTGTCCGCGGCGCGCGCACCGGCCATCCCGGCGTCGTTATCGTGGCCCGGGCGCGCGATGCCGCTCACGCCACGCTGCTTTACCGGCTGGGCGTAAGCGATGCGGTCCCGGAGACGATCGAGGCAAGCCTCCAGCTGTCGGAAGCCGTGCTCGTGGATATGGGAATTCCCATGGGCAAGGTGATTGCTTCCATTCACGAGAAGCGGGACGAGTTCCGCAAGCTCCTTCAGCCGGCCGGCAACCCCGAAACCGGGCGGGCAATCAAATTTTCGAGCCGGATGAAGGAAATGGCGAAACGCCCGCAGCAGCCGGGCCCAGAGCCGTAAGCTGGGGCCTGCCCCAATTGCTGCGCCCTAAATGCTTCACGAACGCCCGGCCATGCAAAAGGAGAAATCCGCGTAGCAAGCGCCGGGCGGCACATTTGTTTGCGCGGGAATGCGGCAAAAACGCCCGATCGCGGCGTTTGATCCGATATAGACGAGATCGCCGATTCTCGTTCCCTCGCCCAAGACCGTGTCGCCCAGGGTGCCCCGGTCGATCGCCGAATTTGCGCCTACCTCCACGCCATCTTGGATGATGACCCGGCCGATTTGGGGCGCAGGTGCCATTGCCGTTGGAGTTGCGGCGGGGCCCAGCCGGACGCCCGGCTGCCCTATGCGGACGCCAGGAGCGAGACTGACTTGGTCGCCGATCAGAGCGTGGCTCACCGTCACATGCGGCGAAACCCGGCAATTGCGGCCGATGCGGACGCAAGAGCCGATGACGCTGTTCGCGCCGACGATCGATCCCGAACCGATCTCGGCCCGCGGCCCGATGATCGCGCCGGGGTCGACGATCACGTCTTGCTCGAGACGCGCTTCGGGATGGACCGCGGCGCCTGGATTTACGCCCGCGGTCCCGAAGAGAGGAGAAATCCCGGTTGCCGCAGGAAAGAGACAGCGCAGAGCGCGCGCAAAGCCCAAATAGGGATCATCCAATATCAGGGCCACGGCCGCTTGCGCCAAGCGGGAGGCATAATGGGGCGCAACAAAGCATGCCGCCGCACGGCATGTCTCCAAAGAAGCTTCCGGCGCCTCAAAAAGGGTGATCTCGTCCGGCATGGCTTCGGCGAGCGGCGCTGCGCCGCGGATGATTTGCGCAAGGTCCGCGCCTTCGCGAACCGC
>JAFMSB010000045.1:3192-9216 GCA_017353815.1 Methylocapsa sp.
AACCGCAGCGCCGCTCGCGGCAGCAATCCGGGAAAGCGGGGTTGGGACAGGGGCCGGAAAGAGAAGATATCCGCTCATCTCTGCCTCAGCCCCGGTAAAGGCGGCTCGTGCTCCGCGACGGCGGGCGGGCGAGAGAGCAATTGGCCCAAATCGTCCCGCCCGAAGATCCTCGGATCCTAGAATGTCGTGCCGCCGGTGAAGCGGAAGAACTGGCTCTGATCCGCGCTGCTCTTGGTGATCGCCTTGGCGAAATCGAATCTTATCGGCCCAAGGGGCGAGGCCCAGATGATCGAACCGCCGGCCGAGGTGCGCACCAGCCCCGAGTCGCCGCCGACCTTGAGGCAGTTGCTCTGGGTAAAATTCAGCGCCGGGAACGCATTTGGATGTCCAGGCAGCTGCACAGCCGCCAGGCCCGGGATGCAAACGGTCCCAGGAGCCAAGGCGCCAGAGGCCTCGGCAAAGGGAACTTCTTGCGCTTGAAGGGGCGAGAAGGGGAAGATCGTCTTTCCCTGATAACCGAAGAGCGAGCCCGCATCGAAGAACACGGCGCCTTTAAGGCCAAGGTCCCTTGGGACGAAGGCGAGCGGGAATTGAACCTCCGCGCTCGCTCCCCAATATTTGGTGCCGCCAAGCGGATTGCCTTGGGAATTTGTCCCAAACGGGCCGAGCGAAATGTCGCGCGGACCTATGCCAAAGGGAGCAAAGCCGCGCACGAGGCTCGGGCCGAGGTTGAAGTTATCGATGACGCGCAACTGATATCCGCCAAAAGGCTGCAGATCGCCGGCCTGGAGATGAATGAGCCCGACGAAGGGGTCATAGATGTCATAGTAGTAACGCAAATCTCCGGTCGTGCGCACATAGCGGGCATCGCCTCCCGCCCCGGCGGCGTCCTGGCGCAGCTCGGCAAAAAGGCCCTCCGTTGGGTTCTTGACATTGTCGAGCGAGCTGTACCCGAGCGTATAGCCAAATTGCGAGGTCAGGAATGGACCCTCGGCCTGTTTGATCGCCAGCGACGCCTCGCCATTGGTGAGGCAGTTGTAAAAGAAAGTGGCAGGAATTCCGTTAAACCCCGGCGTAATCCAGGGCAGGACGGGATTGGTGCAATCGTTAAACGGAGTGGAAGAGTTGTTTGCAACGGAAAGGTCCTGGCGGAAAATCGAGTAACGCGGGGACAGCGACAATTCCTCCGTGATCGGGAACCCCAGCCGGAGCGTCCCGCCAACAATGAAATTGTTGTATAATGAAAACTGATAGGCATCCGTCTTCTTTGCGTAAAGATCAAAGCCCGCGGCGATCCTTTCGCCGAGAAAATAGGGCTCGGTGAAACTGAAATCGACGCCGCGGCTGAATTGCCCTTCCGAGACGGCGAGGCGCACGAATTGCCCGCGGCCCATGAAATTGGTTTCGCTTACCGAAACTTCGGCAATGAACCCTTGAGTGGTGGAATAGCCTCCCGACAAAGATAACGAGCCCGTCGGCTGGTCTTCGACTTCGACCACCACGATTACCCGGTCGGGGGCCGAGCCCGGCTCGTTGGTGATCTTGACCTTCTTGAAGTAGCCGAGATTGTTGAGCCTGCGCTCGGCCCGGTCGATCAAGGCCTTGTTGTAGGCATCCCCCTCGCCGATCTCGAACTCGCGCCGGATCACGTAATCGCGCGTCCGGGTATTGCCGCGCACTTCGATGCGCTCGATGTAGACTCGCGGTCCTTCGTCGATGACGAAGGCGATGTTCACCGTGCGCGTTGCCGGATCGCGGTCCCCGCGCGGGCGCACCTGATTGAATGGATAGCCTCTCTTGCCGAGCTCCTTGGTTAAACTATCGACCGTCTTCTGCACCAAATCGCCATTGTAGATCTCGCCGGGAGCCAGGCGCACCAATGGCTGCAGCGAGGCGCCATCCACAGAGGGCAAATGCGACTCGACGGTGGCCGAGCTTACCGTATACTGAACACCCTCCTCGACCGTAATCGTAATTATATATCCGCCTTGGGCAGGATCGAACTGGGCGTCGGAGCCGACAACGCGAAAATCGGCAAAACCGTGTTTGAGGTAGAAACGGCGGATGAGCTCGAGATCCGACGCGATCCGGTCCGGATCATAGACGTCGGACGTCTTGAAGAACGAGAAGAGATTCATTTCCGTCGTCTGCATGAGATCGCGCAGCTTTTCGGATGAAAAGGCTTGATTGCCGACGAAATTGATGGCCTTCACGCCGGTCTTCTCGCCCTCGTCGATGGTGAAGACGACGTCCACTCTGCCGTTTGGCAGCTCGACGACGCGCGCCGTGACCGACGCCGCAGCCCGGCCGGCGCGGCGGTAAATATCCTTGATCCGCTCGATATCCGCATCGACCATCGCTTGGCTGAAAGGACCGCGGGATTTCGACTGGACTTCGGCCGCGAGCGTTTCCGACTTGATCTTGCTGTTGCCCTCGAACACGACACGGTTGATGACTCTGTTTTCGGCGACGGTTATGACAACCGTGCCCCCTTCATGGCTCACCTTGACGCTCGAAAACAAGCCGGTTGCATAAAGGTCCTTGACCCCCTTGTTGACCGAGGCCTGATCGGTGCCCGGGAAATAGCTTTCGATCGTTTCGGTATCGACGCGCTCGTTGCCGCGCACCACGACATTTGCCGCATAGGATTCGATATTTGCGGCGAAGAGGAAGAGCAGCGCGGCGGCAGCGGCGCCAATGCGGCTAAAGAGCCTATGTCGGTACTGCATAGATACTGCCCCTTGCCTGCTAAGCGCTCGCCCTGGGCGGCGACAGCTCGTCAATCAATCGATTCCGGCTGTCCGAGCTTTCTTGAACAGCCTTGGCTTGGCCCGCAATCGAAGTTTTGCGGTACATCAAGGTTTTTGCGAGATTGTGGCAGACAAGACACGGATATTGTGAGCAGTCCGTTAACGGATTAGGTTAACGGCCCGCTTGAGTTCTGCCATGAGGGAGGGCGGCTCGGCCGGGCAGCAATCTGCCCTGGACTTCAAAGGCGCGGCGGTGCGTGATGCTGCGGCGGTGCGTGATGCTTATGGGCGCTGCGGAAGCAAACCGCTTCCGCAACCGCAAGCCAAACAGCGCGCGATCTGGCCGGTTATCCCCAGTGCATGAGCTG
This sequence comes from Methylocapsa sp., assembly GCA_017353815.1. Classification (GTDB taxonomy): domain Bacteria; phylum Pseudomonadota; class Alphaproteobacteria; order Rhizobiales; family Beijerinckiaceae; genus Methylocapsa. Next base: position 6,311 of record JAFMSB010000045.1, read on the forward strand.
GCGTGTGAGGCGCAGGATGTCGTTATAGGTAGCAAATATCATCAACGTTGTGACGAGCATTATTCCGATCTTGAACCCGAACTGCTGCGCCCTTTCGTTCATCGCCTCGCCGCGCACGGCCTCGACGGCATAATAGACGAGATGCCCGCCATCGAGCAGCGGCACCGGAAGCAGATTCAGGAGACCGACCGAAATCGACAGAATGGCGGCAAGATTGAAGAGGGCGGCGGGACCGATCTTGGCCATCTCGCCCGAAACCTCCGCGATCCGGATCGGGCCGGAGAGCTGATCGGCCGACTCCCGGCCCAAAACCAGACCTTTGAGATAGCTGCCCGTCCGCGCGACGACATACCAGGTCTCCGACCCGGCAAGCCGGACCGATTGGAACATCCCGTAGGTCTGAACGTGCCAATTTTCGGGCTTTGCGCGCGATTGGACGCCGAGCACTCCTGCGCGCGTGTTGCCGAAAGGCGTCTCGATATCGCGCCTGCGCGGCGTTGCGACAAGCTGGAGGGTCTTGCCATCGCGCTCGACGGCGAAGGCAAGCGGCGTATCGCTTGCCGCCTGCACGATCCGCTGCATATCCTCGAAGCTGTCGATCCGCGTGCCGTCAATCGAAAGGATGCGGTCGCCCGGCAAGAAGCCCGCCGCTTCCGCGGCGCTGTCCGCGGCGACGCTGTCGATGACCGGCAAAAGGATCGACCGGCCGTGGACATAAAAGACGCCGCTATAGATCACAATCGCGAGAACGAAATTGGCCAAAGGGCCCGCGGCAACGATCGCCGCCCGCTTCCATACCTTCTGGGCAAAAAAGCTCACCGCCCTTTCCTTGGCGGACATGGCCGCCGCGGCCCCGTCTTGCGCAAGAGCCTCTTGCGTCTCGCCATGGAATTTCACATAGCCGCCAAGCGGCAGCGCCGCCACCCGCCAATGGGTCCCATGGCGGTCGTTAAAGCCGAAGAGCTCGGGCCCGAAACCGAGCGAAAAGGCCTCGATCTTTACCCCGCAGAGGCGGCCAACCAGAAAATGCCCGAGCTCATGGAAGAAAACCACGAGGCCAAGAACGAACAGAAACGGCAAGATATAGGTGGCGAGATAAATCGCGACCGACCCGAATGAGGCAAGCACGGACATTTGAACTCCTGCGCGGCGAACAGAACATTACCGGCTAGGTTTTGGGGCTTGCGTTGTCGCTCGCCGCTCGCGAACAAGCATACAAAGGCGCTCGCGCCTGGCTCTTTGAATGGTTAAGGGCAGACGGCCTGTTCTCTATCTGCTGCTCTAATTCGTGTGCGAGAAGATAGTTCCCGCGAGGCGAGGCGGGGGTTGGCGTGCGGCAATTGAAGAGAGCTGCGGCAGTCAGTGTACCGATGCCGCTGAGGCGAAGCCGCTCAAACAGCGCTGGCCTATCCGATGTCGAGTTCGATAACTGCAATCTCGTGATGCGGCAGCCGCCAAGGAGCGATAAAAATGGCATCCCCTCGCCAAGTCAGTGCCGCCGCCCAGGGGTTTGAAGCCAGCCACGCCCTCGCGGTCCGCGAAATACGCCGCCGCTTAACTTCGGCAATCGAATCTCGCGCCTCGTCGAGGGTCGGCCGGATCTTCACCTCGACAAAAGCGACTGTGCCGGCCCGCCGGGCTATGATATCGATCTCGCCGCCTTTGGCACGATAGCGGCGGGCGAGAATGCGATAACCCTTCAAGACTAAGACCAGCGCCGCCAAACGCTCGGCCAGTTCGCCTTGGAAATTTGCCCGGCGCCTTTCGTTGATACGTTTCGATGCGGGAGCTGTTCCCTCCTGCGCCTCAACAGATTTGCGGCGAGCTTGAGGGCCATCAGCAAAAAACTGGGGCCCGGTTGCGTGGCCCCTTCGCAGCTTATGCATGAACCTATTGCATGAACGGCTAATTCAACGGCCCGGCCAATGGACCCGAATGGAAAGATTGCGCAAGTGCCGCTTCGAACCAATGCTGTTTAAAAGGACTCTAAAAACGTTTCACGCGACAGTTTTGTCCGCTTCCCGTCAACAATGTTTCAAGGGTGCAGCAAGATTTTGCCTTTGTCAAAGTAAGAACGGAGCATATTCGTGTGCGGTCGGGAGCCCTGCGCATCCGCCCTTTAACCGCACTACAAGAACCCAGGGCAGGGCTCGGAAACGGGCCCCAAACCCATATTACTTTACCCATATTACTTTTATTAGCTTTGCTAAAGCGGCGTATTGACATTGTGGCCAAACAAAGCCTTAGACTTGGCGCTACGGGCCTTGTTGCGCGATTTGCGTCTTTCGCGCGACCCGTTTGGTTACGCATCGCATTTCGGGTTGCACGTCTCCGCCGCTAGACTAACGCCCGCAACTTCCGGCCCAGCCGTTTTGCCCGTTGTGGCAGCATCTGTTTTCGCCGTTCTTGGCACGACCGCGTCCGCGGACGCCAAGAAGCCCGGCGACTGGACGTGCTCGGATTTCCTCAAAGCTTCAGAAGGCGAAAAGAACCGTGTCGTTTATTTTTTTGAGGGCATCCGGCTAGCCGACAAGAAAGAAACCCTGGATCTCGCGGCCAAGAATTTCAACGTCCCCGTTTCCAAAGTGATTCAATATTGCAGGAGGAACCAACCACGCGCTGCTCAACCACTTCTACTGGCGCGCCAGGCAACTTCCATAACCTTGGGGGTGGTTTTATCTGCAGAAATGCTGGTGCGGTTCGGGAAAGAAGTACAAAAAATGTCATCTCGACCGAAAGAATCAGAAGCAAGTGCAGCCGTGGGAAGTGGACGCTCACATACGGTCGCGGCGGAAGAGGCGGCCAATGCCTGCATGTAGGAAATACTACCGGGAGCGTCTGCGGTGCCTCTGCAATTGGCTCTCATACAGTCGCTAAGAAGATGCTGAAGCAAATCGCCAGAAACG
>JAFMSB010000333.1 GCA_017353815.1 Methylocapsa sp.
ACGCTTTCCGCCTGGGCTCCAAGGCGAGGTCGAGGAAGCCCTCGATTCAATCGGCCGCGCAGCCGGCCATCGTTTCGGCGATAAGGACGATCCTCTCTTGGTATCGGCCCGCTCGGGCGCAAAGTTCTCCATGCCCGGCATGATGGATACGGTCCTCAACCTCGGCCTCAATGATGAGGCCGTGGAAGCTTTGGCAGAACGCTCGCGCGATGCACGCTTTGCCTATGATTCCTACCGGCGTTTCATCCAGATGTATGCGAGCGTCGTCCTCGGAGTCGAGCATCAAGTGTTCGAAGAAACTCTCGAGTTTTACAAGGAGCGCAGGGGCGTAACGCTCGATACGGAGCTTGAGGCGGAGGATTGGAAAAAGCTTGCAGCGGAATTTAAGGCAATCGTCGAAAAGACACTTTCGGCACCATTTCCGCAGGAGCCGGCCGAGCAGCTTTGGGGTGCTGTCGCTGCCGTCCTCAGTTCCTGGATGAATCCGCGCGCGATCAATTACAGGCGTCTGCACAACATCCCCGAGAACCTCGGCACGGCGGTAACAATTCAGGCAATGGTCTTTGGCAATATGGGCCAAACATCGGCGACAGGAGTTGCCTTCACGCGCAATCCTTCAACCGGCTCAAGGGAACTCTATGGCGAATTCCTGCTCAACGCTCAGGGCGAGGATGTCGTCGCGGGTTTGAGAACGCCGCAATATCTCACCGAAAGCGCCCGCATCGCGGCGGCGGCGGAAGAGCAATCGATGGAGGCCGCGATGCCGGAAATCTTCGCGCAATTCCTCGCCACTGCCGCTCTGCTCGAAAGGCATTACCGCGATATGCAGGATATGGAATTCACCGTGGAGCAGGGCAAACTTTGGATGTTGCAGACCCGCAGGGGTAAGCGCACCAGCAAGGCCGCGGTGCGTATCGCCGTTGACCTGACGAATGAGGGCATGATCAGCAAAGACGAAGCCGTTGCGCGAGTCGAGCCTTTGTCGCTGGAACAGCTCCTGCATCCGGCGCTCGATCCAAGGGCGCATCGGCAAATCATCGCGACTGGGCTACCCGCTTCGCCGGGAGCGGCAAGCGGAGAGATCGTTTTCTCGGCGAGCGAAGCGGAGCAATGGAAGGCCGCAGGGCACAAGGTGATCCTTGTGCGTATCGAGACGAGCCCGGAGGATATTATGGGAATGCATGCCGCGGAAGGAATACTGACCGCCCGCGGCGGGATGACATCGCATGCCGCGGTTGTGGCGCGCGGCATGGGCAAGCCCTGCGTCACAGGCGCCGGGGCGCTCCGGGTGAACTATGCCGCCGAGACGATGTCCGCCGGGAGCCTCACATTCAAAAAAGGCGATGTCTTGACGATCGACGGCAGCACCGGCCAAATCCTAAAGGGCGCCGCCGAGATGCGCCAGCCAGAGCTTTCGGGTGAGTTCGCGGTTCTCATGGGATGGGCCGATGAGGCGCGCCGCCTTCGCGTGCGCGCAAATGCCGACACCCCCCGCGATGCGCGCGCGGCGAGGAAGTTTCAGGCGGAAGGGATCGGGCTTTGCCGCACGGAGCATATGTTTTTTGAAGGCGAGCGCATCATTGCGATGCGCGAAATGATTCTTGCAGAGGATGCGCGAGGAAGGGCTGCGGCTTTAGCCAAGCTCTTGCCGATGCAGCGCGCCGATTTTGCCGAGCTGTTCGAGATCATGGCGGGGCTGCCGGTGACCATCCGGCTACTCGATCCTCCGCTGCATGAGTTCCTGCCCCAGGGCGAGGCGGAAATCGCTGCGGTTGCTAAATCGCTGGGCATTCCGGCGGAAAAGATTGCCCAGCGTGCCGCAGAGCTCGAAGAGACCAATCCCATGCTCGGGTTCCGCGGCTGCCGGATTACCATCGCCTATCCGGAGATCGCCGAAATGCAGGCGCGCGCCATTTTGGAAGGGGCAATCAGGGCAAAACGGAAGACCGGCAATCCGGTGCACCCTGAAATCATGGTGCCGCTCATCATCTCGAAAGCCGAATTCGACTTCACCAAGGCGCGTATCGACGCCACGGCAAAAGCGGTGGAGGCCGAAGCCCGCGAACCGGTCCCCTATTCCGTTGGAACGATGATCGAGACCCCCAGAGCCTGTCTGCGGGCCGGCGAAATCGCGGAAGCCGCAGAATTTTTCTCTTTTGGCAGCAACGATCTAACGCAGACATGCCTTGCCCTCTCGCGCGACGACGCCGGTAGATTTCTGCCCGGTTATGCGGCCAAAGGTCTGCTTCCGGCCGATCCTTTCGCGGTCATCGATCGAGAAGGCGCAGGCGAGCTTATCAAGATCGCCGTTGAGCGCGGCCGCGCAAGGCGGAAGGATATGAAAATCGGCGTGTGCGGCGAACATGCGGGCGATCCCGCCTCCATTGCTTTTTTTGAGGAAGCGGGCCTTACCTATATCTCCTGCTCGCCCTTCCGGGTTCCGGTCGCGCGGCTCGCAGCGGCGCAGGCGGCTCTCATGCACCAAAGACAGGTTGAGTCCCCTTAATGGGATCGGCTTCCGTTCGTGTATCTCGCCATCGCCTGCTCGTGTCTTTCTGCCTTTGCCAATGGCCTCCCCTGCCGCGAGGTCTTCGCAAGCCCGTGCTCGGTCTTGCACCAATGGTAGGGCCGGGAAACGAGATCATAAAGCGCCATCCATGCCGCGGCCGAAACCAGCAAATAATACGCGGGTAAGAGCGAAAGGTAGGGCCAAAGTCCAAGCAGCCGCCGCCGCTCCATGCCGGTCAACGCAAGCCATAGGATAGAGCAAGTTCCAAAGAACAAGGCCGAGACCCAAAGCACGGCGACAGCAAGATCGAGCGCGGTTACAGGAGCCAGGCCCGAGGAGAGGTTGTAAATCGCTGCGGCAGCAAAAAACGGCCAAAGCGGCGGGGCAATGACCAAATTGGCCATCATCAGCGCAACGATCAGGCTGTTCATGACGCCAAGCTCGGCAAAGAGGCGGCGCGACTGCCGCGCCAAAGTAAAGAACGTCTGCATCCAGCCCTTGGACCAGCGCCGGCGCTGCTTGAGCCAGGCGCTTAACCCTGCCGGCGCTTCTTCGAGAGTCGTCGATGGCAAAATACCAAC
>JAFMSB010000334.1 GCA_017353815.1 Methylocapsa sp.
GCCCAAGCCCCTCCCCGTGCATATCGAGTATTTCACCACCTATGTGGATGGAGCCGGCAGACTGCAAATGCGTGGCGATGTTTATGGCTATTCGCGCCGAGTAAGAGAAGCGCTCGGCTTGGAAAGTTAAGGCTGCTTCAGCCGCGGGCCCAAGCGCCTGAGGCAGGCTTGCAATTCGACGACTGAGAATCTATCAAGCTCGCAAAGAAACTGCAGCCAGCCCTGCGCGGGACACTCGCGTCCTCATGGGCGGGCGTACCAAAAAGACAAGTGTTTCCATCAGCATGCCGCCCATGCTAACGATGGGGGCGCTTTGATGGGCTATGCCCTTCGCTTGGCCTGGAGTTTCGTGGGTGCGATTGAGAGTGGGCCACGCAGCCCTGCTGCTCGCGTTTGCGTGGCTTTGCCCAGCAAAGGCTGCAACCTGCCGTGATCCAGCGGGATTTGATGCATTTGTCGCGAATTTCAAACAAGAGGCCGCCGCCAATGGCATTTCTGCATTGGCGGTAAGCGCGCTCGATGACATCACTTATGATCCCTCGATCGTGGCGAGGGACCATGGCCAGCATGTTTTCCATCAGAGCTTTGAGCAATTCGCGGGCCGGATGGTTAATTCCTACCGCCTCCGGAACGGCGCGGCATTAATGAAAAAATACGCCGATGTCTTCGCAAAGGTCGAGCAGACTTATGGCGTCCCTGCCCCGGTGATTGTCGCAATCTGGGGTTTGGAGACAGACTTTGGCGCGGTCATGGGCAACAGCCCAACTCTACAATCGCTCGCAACGCTTGCCTTTGACTGCCGCCGCAGTGCCAAATTCCAAGAGGAGCTCATGGATGCGCTGCGGCTCATCGATCGCGGCGATCTCTCGCCCGATGCGCGGGGCGCGTGGGCGGGCGAAGTCGGCCAGACCCAGTTCTTACCTTCTTCCTATCTCAAATTTGGAGTCGATTTTGGCGGCAATGGCCACAGTGATCTCATCAACAATGTGCCCGACGTGCTGGCCTCGACCGCCAATTTTCTCCGCTCTTATGGCTGGGAGCGGGGCGCCAGCTGGTCGCCCGGCTCGGCCAATTTTGCGGTCATCAAGGAATGGAACAAGGCCGATGTCTATGCCCGTACCATTGCCTATTTCGCGTCCAAGCTTGCGGGGGACGAATAAGGCGGGCGCCCGAAATCACATATTGGTTGCGGGGAGACCGGAAATCGCGTTACTTAGGTTATAATCTCACAAAGGGTTGCAATGCGTTTGAGCCGCGGAAGCGAAAGCGAAGAGCCCGGAAACCGCTCGGTATCTCACTTAACAGCGCCAAAAGTCCTGCCTAGCGCAAATAGCAGCGTATATTCGCCGGGCTTCTCCGCAATGGTGCAAATCTGGCTTCCCTGAAAAGAGGAGATTTCTGATGCAGTTCACTGCGCGTGTGATTTCTGAGTTTCTCGGCACCTTTTGGCTAACGTTTGGAGGCGTCGGCAGCGCGGTGCTTGCGGCAGCCTATCCCCAACTGGGGATCGGATTTCTCGGCGTCGCACTGGCCTTTGGACTCACCGTCGTCACGATGGCCTATGCCGTCGGACATATTTCCGGCGCACATTTTAATCCGGCGATTACAATCGGCGTGTGGTTTGGGGGGCGGATTTCTACGCTCGATGTAATTCCCTACATCATCTTCCAAGTGGCCGGCGCGGTCGCCGCGGCGGCCGTGCTAATGGTAATTGCGCAAGGCCAGCCGGGATTTGAAGTCGGCAGTTTTGCTTCCAACGGCTTCGGCGACCTGAGCCCAGGCCACTATAATCTACTTTCTTGCGCCATTACCGAGGCCGTTCTGACATTCTTTTTTGTGTTGATTGTCATGGGGGCAACCTCGGCGGGTGCGCCTGCCGGATTTGCGCCGCTCGCGATCGGCCTAACGTTAACCCTCATCCTTCTTGTTGCCCTTCCGGTCACCAACGCCTCGGTCAATCCCGCGCGCAGCACGGGCCCCGCGATATTCGCGGGCAAGGCCTATATCAATCAGCTATGGCTTTTTTGGGCGGCTCCGATTGTGGGCGGTGTGGCAGCAGGCCTCTTGGGCAGGCTACTTTTCCGCAAACCCTAGCGCGCTTTCCGCTCGGCTGGAATCGGCCGAGCGGAAAGAAATCGCGCCAAATCGATAGGCTGGAGCGAATTCTGGCCGCAAAAGTCTGTCAACCTATGCGGAATTCGCTCTAACCGGAGTCTTGCCGCCGGGCATGGCCGCCTCAGTATTTGCGGACAAGATTGATGAGCTTGCCTTGGATGCGGACGCGGTCTGGACCGAATATTCTTGTCTCGTAAGCGGGATTTGCAGCTTCGAGGGCGATCGAAGCCCCGCGCTTACGCAGCCGCTTCAAAGTCGCTTCTTCGTCGTCGATCAGCGCGACCACGATATCCCCGGTCTCGGCGGTATCCTGTTTCCGGATAACGACCGTGTCGCCGTCGAAAATGCCTGCCTCGATCATCGAATCCCCGCGCACTTCAAGCGCATAATATTCGCCCGGAGGCAACATGTCGGGCGGCAGGCTGATGGTATGACTGCGGTTTTGAAGCGCAGTAATTGGGGTGCCCGCGGCGATACGTCCCATAACTGGAATGGAAATTGTGGCTCGCTCGTCTTCTTCGCCTGAACCGCCCGCCGGCCAAGCCCTGACTTTTCCGAGGTTTCCTTCGATGACGCTCGGCGAAAATCCCCTGCTGCGGCCATTCTCTGGCAGTGCTGTGGAGTCGGGCAGGCGCAGAACTTCGAGCGCCCGGGCGCGATTGGGCAGCCTGCGTATAAAGCCGCGCTCTTCGAGCGCAACGATGAGCCGGTGGATTCCCGATTTCGAATGCAAGCCCAAAGCATCCTTCATCTCGTCATAAGATGGCGGGACACCCGTCTCCTTCAGCCGCTCGTGAATGAAGCGCAAAAGCTCGCTTTGCTTCTTCGTCAGCATCGACCGGCCTTTCTTTGCGGCGACTCATGAATTAGGGTCAATCAGGCCCTCACCCGCATTCGTATCGCACAAACGGTGAACAGTCCATATATGTTCTTGCTGCGTTCCGCAAGGGTATAGGGCGATGTTACACT
>JAFMSB010000335.1 GCA_017353815.1 Methylocapsa sp.
GCGGCAGATTGCACCCCGGCTACCGGCAACTGGGTATTCCCGCGCAACCTTCCGCCGCCCCCCGCCCAAGCCCGAGCTCTAACTGAAGTGCCGCGATCACATCCTCGACCGCCGCCTCATGCGGGCCTTCTCTGGAGACGACCGTAATATCGGCCAAAGCGTAAACGGGATGCCGTTGCTCGATCAGTTTGCGAAGGGTTTCCTCGGGCCTGCCGTTTTGCAGCAACGGCCGATTAGAGCGTTTGCGAACGCGTTGCCAGAGCACCTCGTAATCTGCTTTGAGCCAGACGGATATGCCCAAGGCTGCAATAACCGCCCTTGTTTCCGCGCACATGAAGGCCCCCCCGCCGGTGGCAAGCACCCGAGGCCCCTTGGTCAGCAGCCGGGCGACGACCCGGCGCTCCCCGTCGCGGAAATGGCCCTCTCCATGGCGCGCAAAGATCTCGGCGATTGCCATGCCCGCCGCCTCTTCGACCTCGACGTCCGAGTCTGCGAACTCGAGGCCGAGCTCTTGCGCGAGGCGCCGGCCGGTCGATGTCTTGCCCGAACCCATAAGGCCGACAAGCACGATTGACCTCTGCCCCAGCGCAGCAACAAGAGCCGCGGCGCGCTCGCCCCTTGCGCTTGGCGTCCAGCTAGCTGCTTCTTGCGCACCGGTGCACGTCACTTGCCGCCGCTCCCTTCCGGCGCGATCGAGTTCGTCAGACCGATACCCGTTCAAGGCTCCCGCCGCAATATGCGGACTGGCCTGCACGGCGCGACAAGGTTTGCGGCCCCCAAGGCGCCAACATGATTCAGCCTCATTCGTTGCGTTTGTTCGGCGCCGATAAAGCTTGGTGCCCCGTTTCCGGCCGGATGAACCATCTCCGGCTGTGCCAAAATTGTAACAGTTTCGCCGATACTTCGCGGATCGCGCAAAAACGGCTCCGCTGCCGATGTGCAAGCTGCTATTTTTTGGATGGCTTTTCGCGAATTGACTAGCAGGGAAATCGGATGCGTCGCTTGCAGTTCAGCCTTGCCGCTAGTTTGAGCCTCAGTCTGCTAGGCGCGGGCGGATGCGGATTTTTCCCCAACGCCGGTCCCGAATCCTGGGAAATTCATTCCGGGGTAAGCGAGATTCCTTACGCGCTTGTCAAACTAACGCCAGAGACAATCGACGTTATTGCAGCCCATGAACCGAAAGGGCTTGCCGGAGCTTTCACCGACAAGCGCGGCCCGAAAGAAATTGTCTTCGGCATCGGCGATGTCGTCGATGTCACGGTTTTCGAGGCCGCGGCCGGAGGTTTGTATATTCCGCTTGAAGCGGGCGTGCGGCCAGGCAATTTCGTGACTTTCCCGGCACAAATCGTCGACAACCATGGAAATATCACAATTCCCTATGCCGGAGAGATTAAAGCGGCGGGGCGAACCAATGTTCAAATCCAAAAGGACATTGTCGAAAAAATCAAAAACCGCGCGATCGAGCCCCAGGTCATTGTCTCCCTGGAACAGCAGCGCAGCCAGCTCATCAGTGTCATTGGCGATGTGCATGCGCCGCTTCGGTTTGCTACTCCGATGGCGGGCGCCCAGGATCGCGTTCTCGACGCGATCACGCGGGCGGGCGGAATCGCGAGTCCCGGTTTTGCAACCTGGGTCATGCTGGAGCGGGATGGAAAGCGCGCGACGGTCCCCTTTGAAAACCTCGTTATGAACGCCTCCAACAATATCTACATACGGCCCGGCGACCGTATCTACGTTTACACTGAGCCGCAGAAAATTTTGGCGTTTGGCGAGCTTGGCGGCGGCGGCGGCGGCTCCACTGCCGGCGCACAAGCCGAAATTCCTTTCGAGACGTGGCGGATGAACCTGGCGGAAGCACTTGGCAAGGCTGGCGGTGTATTGCCCAGCACGGCCGATCCCGCTGAGGTGTTCATTTACCGCAAGGAGCCACGGGAGATCGCGCAGCTTCTCGGCGCCGATATGGCGAAGTTCGACGGGCCGCTCGTGCCTGTCATCTTCTGGATCAATCTCCGCGATCCCGGCGGGTTTTTCCTTTCGACCCGGTTCCAGATGCGCAATGACGATATTCTCTTCGTGGCCAGTGCCGCCGCGGTCGAGACGGGCAAATTCCTGACGTATGTCGGACTAGTCGCCTCTACAGCGAGCTCGGTCATGGGATCCATTCAACAGGTTCCAGTGACAGCCGCGTTTGTTCGCGGGCACACCTTTGGGGCGACCATCGTGACCACGCCATAGCAGTGCCGCTCGCCTCTGTGGCGGGCGCGGCGCGCTGCACGAGGCACAAGGTTTATTTTTCTGTTGCGGCGGAGAGGAACAAGCCTAAGTGTGCAGCCAGTGCAGCTAGAATTGGGAGTTGTCCTTTCGTAACTTTCACTAATGCTTCCGGGGCGGTGAACCAGGAAGCACGGTCAACCTCGGGAAATTCGGCCGTTTTTCCCGATTTCGGCGGCCACTCCATCGCAAAGGTGTTGCTGACAAGACCCGCCGGATCAAAGTCACTCTCGATTGCCCACGCGGTGATTGTCTTGCCGCTTGGCTGCCTGAAAGCACCGAGCGCAAGGAAGTTGCCTTCCGCGGCAATGCCGGTTTCCTCAAAGAGCTCTCTTTTGGCGGCTGCCAGCCCATCCTCCCCTTCCTGGTAAATGCCTTTGGGGATCGACCAAGCGCCCGCATCCTTTTTTGCCCAAAATGGGCCGCCGGGATGCACGAGCAAAAACTCGTATTGTCCGTGAATCTTCCGGAACAGCAGGATTCCGGCGCTCTTCTTTGCCATGGCCGTTGATGGTCAGCCCGCGTTGCGGGGCATTACGGCGGGAGGCGGTAGCCAGGCGCCCATTGCGGCAAGGCCAAGAGCTGGAGCGGGCGAGGAGAATCGAACTCCCGTATGCAGCTTGGGAAGCTGCCGTTCTACCATTGAACTACGCCCGCAAGTCCGCACTCGTCAAATGTCCGGCCCCTATTGGCCGGTTTTCGTGCCCTTTGTGCGGCCTCTTACGATTAGCACGCGCAAGCACCGGTGCCAATGTCCCGCCGTCTTTGCTGCGCGGAGCGCAGCGCCCGCGCGG
>JAFMSB010000336.1 GCA_017353815.1 Methylocapsa sp.
GTCGGTTGGAAAACCTGGAAAGGGCGCGGTGACGATATCGACGGCCGAAAGACCCGAGCCGTTGCGCCTTACCCGCAGCCCACTGTTCGTCTCGGAAATTTCCGCCCCAGCGCGCTCGATAACGGCAGCCGGCTTGCCTAGTAAGCTCGAATTTGCGCCCTCGAGCATAATGTCGCCACCCGTCATGGCAGCGGCAATCGCGTAAGTTCCGGCTTCGATGCGGTCGGGCATGACAGTGTGCTGCGCACCGGAAAGGCTTGGGACGCCTTCAATTTCGACGACTGGCTGCCCTGCGCCTTTGATCTTCGCGCCCATTTTGTTGAGGCAATCCGCAACATCGGCGATCTCAGGCTCGCATGCCGCATTGATAAGGGTCGTACTGCCCCTGGCAAGGGATGCCGCCATGAGCGCGGTGTGGGTGCCGCCGACGGTGACTTTGGAAAAGTGAATCTCCGTGCCGGTAAGCCCGCTGGGTGCGGTGGCATGCACATAACCCGCCTCGATCGCAACCCGTGCGCCAAGACTCTCGAGAACCATGATGAGCAAATCGACGGGCCTTGTCCCGATCGCGCAGCCGCCGGGCAGAGAAACAATGGCCTCTCCCGTGCGGGCGAGAATGGGCGCGACGACCCAAAAGCTTGCCCGCATCCGGGAGACGAGCTCATAGGGCGCCATGACATCGACAATCTGGCGCGCGCTGAGGTGAATCGCGCGCCCCGCGTGCGGCAAGGATCCCGGCCGCCTGCCATCGACCGAATAGTCGACTCCGTGATGGCTGAGGATGCGCAGCAACATGCGGACATCGGCGAGATCGGGGACATTTTCGAGCGAGACTGTTTGAGGAGTAAGAAGGGAGGCGATCATCAGCGGAAGCGCCGCGTTCTTCGCGCCGGAAATCTTGACCGTGCCGTTAAGCCTTTGCCCGCCAACAATACGAATGCGATCCAATCAGCGCCTCGCCTAATTGTGCGTGAGCTGCGCGTCCGCTCGGAACGAAACGCTTGCGGGCCCGGGATTTTCCTCCGGCACGGCTGACTGCGATGCCGGGGCGAGCGCTTTCTTCTTCCCGCGCTGCTGGAGCTTGCGGCGATTGAGATTTTCGCGCAAAGCCTCGGCAAGCCGCTGCTGCGCTGCGAGCTTGCGTTGGTCGGGGATATTCGGCATGCTAATTGAACGATCTCGTTCCTGACTGTGCCAGACCGGTCTCGTAGCCTCGATTTGCTCGCGCGCGGCGCGATTCGCGCTAGCGCCGCAGCGAAAAACCGTCTAATGCGATAAGATGGCTAAGGCAAGGCATCCTGGCAGCGTGTGGCTGCCCTCCAGAAAGAAGCAAACCGATTAGCTTCGAATGCCCTGCCTTTCGCGTTGGCGATCCCTTATCTTATCTGGCCCGGTATCAGGGCCTTGCCCGCACCGCCTTCGCGCTCCATAACCCTCGAACCTCAACTTGCCGCTTGGCGCTAGGGATATAATTTTGACAGGCGAGCAGCGCGGAAAAAATGCTTTGGAAGGACCGGTGGATCAGGACAAGAGCGAAAAGCCCGGCCGCATGCCGGGCGAATTTGCGCGCAGGGCCAGTCCGGTCGCATGGCCGCCACCGGTTAAGCAATCGCAGCCGGCAGAAATGCCTCTCGCCGACGCCCGGCGCAGGTCGCTCGGCCAAATTGTTGCTATCGGCTTTAGTCTCGCAATCGCCTCGTTTTCCGTCTTTATTCTCGTCCGCGCGTTTTCCGCTGTAGGCTTGAGCTCGTTGCGGCAAGCAATTGCTGCAACGAGCGCCGAGCAGATATTGGCGGCAGCCCTGTGTACGGCACTGTCTTATCTTGCTCTGACAGGATATGATGGCCTTGCCTTGCGCCAGCTGAAGGCGCGGGTTCCCTACAAGACAACAGCGCTAGGGTCGTTCACGAGCTTTGCCATTTCGTTCACGCTTGGATTCCCGCTCATCACGGCGGGGACGGTCCGATACTGGATCTATTCGCAAGAGGGCTTGACGGCGAGCAAGGTCGCGAGCCTGACTGTGATTGCCGGAGTGACCTATTGGTTCGGCAGCATTTTCGTGCTTGGGGCCGGGCTCGCTTTCCATGCCGGCGCGATAAGCGCCATCAACCGCGTTTACCCCTTCCTCAACGTGCTGCTCGGCAGCCTCATTCTCGGCGCAGTGCTTGCCTATCTCGTGTGGGTGACGGTCCGCCGCAGGCGGGTGAGCCTCATGGGCTTTCACCTCGAATTACCGGGACTGAGCCTGTCGCTCGGCCAAATCACGCTTGGCGTCATCGATCAATGCGCCGCCGCGGCCGCGCTCTACGTCCTGATTCCCAACCACGAGCTGCTCGATTATTTCGCGTTTGTTGCGACCTATGTGTTTGGCTGCATTCTCGGAGTGGTGAGCAACGCGCCAGGCGGGATTGGGGTTTTCGAGGCCGCCATGCTGAAAGCAGTGCCCGTGGCTTCGGGAGAAGTGCTGCTCGCTTCGCTCGTGCTGTTCCGCGTGATCTACTATCTTGTGCCGTTTCTGTTTGCGCTTGCTTTCCTTGGCGCCCGTGAGGGTGTTCACCGCTGGACCAGCCTCCGAGAGGCTATGCGGTACAATGAGGAAGAAGTCGTGTTGGAGGACGAGATTAATCCTCTTCGCAGGTGGTACCGTGACCTGTGGCGGTCCAGGAGATGAGCCGGTGGCACTCTTCGAGGCCCCCCGCCAGGCCTTCGATCCCATTGTTTGTAATTTGAAGCTATTACATATTCGTGTCCATAGCGGCTGCCCGCAAAGTTGGGGGCTCAATGGAAAAGGACGTTGGGGGCCGTGACCGCACCACCGTTGGCTCGCTTGTCGATGCCTTGCCCGGCGCTGTGGTCGTGATCGATTCTGCCGACCGGGTCGTTGCGCTAAATGCGCCGGCAAAGGAGCTGTTTCCGGCGTTGCGGCCGGATGAGCTTCTTGCGCGCGGCCTGCGGGCGCCGGATCTGCTCGATGCCGTAAGGCACGCGCGCGATTCGGGCACAGCGGAACGCGCGACTTGGCTCGAGCGAGTTCCAGTCGAACGGTTTTTTGAGGTCAATGCC
>JAFMSB010000337.1 GCA_017353815.1 Methylocapsa sp.
GCCGCACCGCTCGGAAACGAAAAGCTTTGATAGGCTCAACCTTGAATTTGAGCGCGATCTTCAAGACCTGCCCGATGATATCTGGGATGAAGCGAATATCGTTTGCTTGATTGCGATTTCGCAAAATCAAGTCTTTGGCCTCGTCCGCTTTCTGCTGCGATTGCCGCGCTCCCGGCTGCCGATTGTCGCCTGCAACCTCATGTTCCCGCCGAGTTTTGTGCCGTGGGGGTCGGTTTCGGAATTGGGAAGCAAATATTACCGGCGCGCCTTTGATCTCGCCGCGCCTTTGATCGGCAAGAAGCTCTTCTTTACTGTCGAAAACGAGGCGATGCGTGCCGCCTATGAGAGGGATTTCGGTCTTAATACCTATATTCTTCCGCTTCCTTTCGGCACCACGCGGCCATGCCAGACAACGGATGGCCCGGTCCGCATCGGCTTTTTCGGCGACTCCAAATGCGATAAGGGATTTCATCTTTTGCCGGACGCGATCGCGCTGTGCCGGCAAAAGCGTCTCGACGCCGAGTTTGTGGTGCAGATCCAGCATAATAATTGGGAGCCGCAGACGATCGATGCGGAGCGCGCGCTGCGAGCGTTGGGAGGAGTCCGGATATTGGAAGGGATTCTTTCGGCCGAGGAATATGAGTCCTGGACCAGCCAAATCGATGTGATGCTGCTGCCTTACGATCCCGTTACCTTTGGGCCCGCGCGCGGCTCGGGGATTTTTGCCGAAGCCGTTGCCGCGGGGCGCCCGGTTGTCGCAACACGAGGGACCTTCGCCGGCGAGAGCATCAGCAGAGCGGCAGCCGAGGGTGCGGCTTTCGCGCCGCACACAAGCCGGGCTCTTGCGGCCGCGATCATGAGCCTCTTGCCGCGGCTCGCCGCCTGCAAGGCTCTTGCCGCGAAACGCGCCAAGGAATATGCCCGCAGCCACAGCCCGGATGCCTTTGTCGGGACGCTGCTCGATCTGCCAAGCTCTTGGCGGACCGGTTGCCGATGATTTGGGATAAAAGCGGCGTTTTGCCTTAAGGTGAACCAATTGGCGCCAAACAAAACAGAAACAGGGAGACTATTGCGAGCCGCAGCTGCTGGTCTTTTTACTTACGCGGTACCGCAAATGGCAGCGGCCGCCAATGATTATCCAACCGAGGCGCGCGCCGATTATGTCTATGTGTGCATGAAAACAAATGGAGAAACTCAAGAGATGCTGCGCCGCTGCTCCTGCTCGATCGATGTTATCGCGTCCTTGCTGCCCTATGAGCGTTATGTTGCAGCGCAAACCGTTGCCAGCATGAATCAGGTAGCGGGGCAGATCGGGACCATGTTCCGGGCAAGCGCGCAGACGAAGGCGATGCTCGACGACCTGCGCCGGGCCCAGGCGGAAGCGGAAATTCGCTGTTTTTGAAAGGATTTCAGGGAATGCGGGCCGAGCGGCACCAGAATTTTCATCGGACCGCGCCCCCTAATTAGACGGTGCGGCGGGCTCGCCCGTTAATATACTTCGCAAGCAAACAAGGCTCATATCAATTAATCATCTAACATGGTTGACAATGGCTCATTTGCCGCGGCCCTAAAGGAGGACAACCGCACCAATCCGTATTCGCACTTTGCGTCGCTGCGCAAGACTCCCGTCCTCCGCCAGGAGGATAGCACCTATATCGTCAGCACGCATGCCGAAATCCGCAGCCTTCTGCACGATCCGAGGGTGAGCTCCAGTGACCGGCCGAAGCCCAAGCATCCGAAAACGGGGAATCCGCTGCGGGACTTTATCCTCAATCCGATAAAAGACCGGATCCTTTATACTCATCAGCCGCTGATTTTCCGCGACCCGCCCGATCACACCCGGCTGCGCCGGATTGTCGCGATGCAATTCACCCCCGAGCGGATGCGTGAAATCAACGGATGCATCCACGCGATTATCGGCGGCCTTTTCGCGAATATGCAAGGGCGGGGGGAGATCGATCTCGTCGCCGGTTTCTCTTATCCTCTTCCGGTCGAGGTGATTTGTAAGCTTTTGGGAGTGCCTCCCGGCGGCCATGCGCTGTTTCACAAATGGTCGAGCTCTCTGATCGGCGTGCTCGATCCGATGTGGCAGGCCTGCGAGGAAGAGCGTTTTAAGACGCTCGCGAGCTATGAGGCGCTTATGGAATATCTGAACGCGCTCATAAAGGCAAAGCGCAAACGCCCGGAGGCAGACATCCTCTCAGGGCTTGTTAGCTTCAAGGACAAGAAGCTCGGGCGCATGGGCCGGTTCGATTTGCTTGCGACCGCTTCCCTTCTTCTCGTTGCCGGGCACGAGACAACGGTTAATCTGATCGCAAACGGGATGCTAACGCTGCTGCGCTACCCCGAATGGCTCGAGAGGCTGCGCCAGGATCATAGCCTTGCGCCGCGCATCGTGGATGAGGTCTTGCGCTTTGAGCCGCCGGTGCAGTTCCGCACCCGGAAGGCTTTGGCAGATATCGAAATCGGCGGCACGGTGATACCAAAAGACGCGCATCTCGTCCTGTTGTTTGCCGCCGGCAATCGCGATCCGCAGCGCTTCGCCCATCCCGAACGTTTTGATCCCGGCAGAGGCGACAATCAGCATTTTGGCTTTGGCGGCGGCCCCCACTTTTGCATTGGCGCTGCGCTTGCGCGGCTCGAGGCGGAGGCGGCTCTCGTAGCGCTTGCCGACAGATTGATTGATCCGCGCCTCCTGGAAGATCCGCCTCCCTACCGCCCGGGCGCATCCGTGCGCGGGCCGGAGCGCTTGCTGGTCCAAATTGGCGGCGTGAACTGACCGCAAAGGGTGGCAAAGCCCGAAACAAGCCAGCCGGTTGGTCAACCCGGACAACACCTTGCGGCCGGCCTTGCCAGCGCGCAAACACACTTTAGAATAATTCAAAAAATGTTTCACGTGAAACATTTTTGTAAGGTTTATGCCCAAAACCTTACAAGGGCGAGGACAACCATCCGTCTTGCGGGAAGCGGGATTGCCCTAAGTTTTGGTCCGGTTGACGGCGCCGCGGCACCCGCCAGCCTGGGACCAGCGGGCAATGCCAATGTA
>JAFMSB010000338.1 GCA_017353815.1 Methylocapsa sp.
AGTCTCCCGGGAAGAAAATCCGATCGTGGCCTCCCTTGGCGCCCCAGCAGCGTCGAATACTGCCGCGGATCGCGCGCCGGCTCACTTTCCGGAATGGGCATATATTCGAAGCGTCCGTCCGGAAAAATGGGGCCGAGGGCTCCCCCTGTACCGAGATCCATGCCCACGCGCAGAAGCAGCGCCTTGCGGGCGTTTGTCCTGCCTGCGCGCGCAACGGTCCAGTTTGTCATTGCGGCCATCATCGCCGGTTGCAGGAACAGCGCGCAGCTGGAGATAAAAATGGTGTCCTTGATGGACAAGCAAACGGTGCGATTTCGAAATTTCAGTTAAAGAGGATGCGGTGTCCCGGCCTTCCGAGGACGAGCTGATCAGCGCTTACTTCGCCCCGCTTGCCGGGCCGGGAGCTTTTGGCCTCAGCGATGACGCCGGGCTTCTTGCCGCAAAGCAAGGCCAAGACATCGCGGTAACGACCGACATAGCGATCGCAGGGGTGCATTTCTTCCCATGCGATCCGCCTGGCACAATCGCCCGCAAGGTCTTGCGCATAAACCTCTCCGATCTTGCGGCGAAGGCCGCGGAGCCTTTGGGCTTTCTCCTTGGCCTTGCCCTGCCCGAAAGTTGGACCGGGCCTTGGCTTTCCGGATTTGCGCAGGGGCTTGGCGAAGACGCGGCAGATCATGACTGCCCTTTGCTCGGCGGGGATACGGTAAAAACTCCTGGGCCTTTGGTAATTGCAATCACCGCCTTCGGCGCCGTCCCGGGGCGATCGATGATCATGCGCGGCAATGTTGCAGCCGGCGACAGGATCTACGTGACAGGGACAGTTGGCGATGCGGCCTTAGGGCTCAGGCTGCGAAAAGGGGCGGCCGAGGACGCGCCATGGATCGAGAGCCTTAGCCGCGCGGACGCGGCCTATCTTGCGGGGCGTTATCTTTTGCCTCAGCCGCGCCTCGCCTTGCGCCGCGCGCTTCGCGCGTACGCCCGTGCGGCAATCGATATTTCGGATGGTTTTGCGGGCGACCTCGCAAAAATGCTGCGCCTGACGGCGCTGACGGCGGACGTTCAATTCGCGCAAGTGCCGCTTTCCTGCGCCGGCCGGGCCGCCCTCCGCGCTGCGCCCTCGTTAACTGGGACGATTTTGTCCGGAGGAGACGATTACGAAATCTTGTGCGCCATTCCGCCATCTCATTGCGCCGCCTTCGAGGCTGAAGCTTCTGCCGCAGACGTTCCGGTCACTTCGGTAGCAACAGCCGCGCGGGGGAAAGATCCGCCCCTATTTAAGGACGCCGAGGGCCGGGCCGTTACCTTGGCGCGGCCGTCCTTCCAGCATTTTTAATAGAGGGCGGGCTCTTCCGCCCTTGCCTGTCAATCAATCTTTTCATCGTATATGCAGCAATGAATTTAGAGCCCGCACGAGCGATACGCACGGCTTCTCGTTGCTCGGCTTGGCATCTTTTGGCTGTAGCCCGCCGCCGTTATTCTCGGCCCTGTTGAGGATCTCTTCCGCGCTTAACCTGGTGACATAGCCGTGCGGTTTCGCATGCGCGCCGCCTGCCCCGTTCGTACCGTAGTTCAATGCCGCCTCCGGGACCGGAGCCAAGATGGTTAGCGAGGCATAAGCTATTAATTGTCCAAAAAGCTCCGGAGCTTGCGCGAGCGCGACGGGTGCTTCAGCTTGCGCAGCGCCTTTGCTTCGATCTGACGAATGCGCTCGCGGGTGACCGAAAACTGCTGCCCGACTTCCTCGAGCGTATGGTCGGTGTTCATGCCGATCCCAAAACGCATTCGCAGCACCCGCTCCTCGCGCGGCGTTAAAGAGGCAAGCACGCGGGTCGTCGTCTCGCGCAAATTGGATTGAATCGCGGCATCGATCGGCAAAATTGCGTTCTTGTCCTCGATGAAATCGCCGAGGTGGGAGTCCTCCTCATCGCCGATCGGCGTCTCGAGCGAGACCGGCTCCTTGGCAATCTTCAGGACCTTGCGCACCTTTTCGAGCGGCATGGCGAGTTTCTCGGCAAGCTCTTCGGGCGTGGGCTCGCGTCCGATCTCATGCAAAATCTGGCGCGAGGTGCGCACGATCTTGTTGATCGTCTCGATCATATGCACCGGAATGCGGATCGTGCGCGCTTGATCGGCAATCGAACGGGTGATCGCTTGCCTAATCCACCATGTGGCATAGGTCGAGAATTTGTACCCGCGCCGGTATTCGAACTTATCGACCGCCTTCATGAGGCCGATGTTGCCTTCCTGGATTAGATCGAGAAACTGCAGGCCGCGGTTGGTGTATTTTTTTGCAATCGAGATGACCAGGCGCAGATTTGCCTCGACCATTTCCTTCTTGGCCTGGCGCGCTTCCCGCTCGCCCTTCTGGACAAGATGGACGATCCTGCGAAACTCCTGAATCTCGAGGCCGGTCTCCGTCGCCAAGGCGTGAATGTCGGAAAGCAGTTCTTTGATCTCATCCTTCTTGCGGGCAACGAACTCCTTCCAGCCCCGGCTGCCGAGTTTGGAGACGCGCAAGAGCCATTTGGGATCGAGCTCGGAGTTCTGGTAGTTTTTTAAGAAATCCGCCCGCGCAACGCCGGTGCCTTCGGCCATTCGCAAAAGTTTCGTCTCGAGGCCAATCAACCTCTTATTGATATCGTAGAGCTGATCGACCAAGGCCTCGATGCGGTTGGGATTAAGCGACAGCGATTTGACGTCGCGAACGATTTCCTTCTTGAGGGTCTTGTATTTGCGTTCTTGCGATGGCGTGAGCGTCGCGTTCTTCAGCTTGTTGACCACATTCTGGTCTTGCAGGCGGCGCAGCTTCTTGTAGGTGCTCGCGATCCGGTCGAAGGTTTCGACGACCTTCGGCTTGAGTTCTGCTTCCATCGCCGACAGAGAGACGGAATTTTCCAAATCGTCCTCGTCGTCGAGCGGCTCCTCACGGGGCGGCGCATCGTATTCGCCTTCTTCGGCAGCCGGCCTCAGCCGCGCCGGCGGATCGACGGGCGCCGTCGCCGGCG
>JAFMSB010000339.1 GCA_017353815.1 Methylocapsa sp.
CGCCGCGGCGGAAGACCGATGGCTCCGGCTCGAGCTTTTGCGTGAAGAGGCAGGTGATTAGCCGGAGCCCAAAGCCAAATGCACAGCGGGGCTTGCCCGCGAAAATTGGCTATGCTCCAATCCCTCGTCCCGGCCGCCTTACGTGACAGCCATGCCATTTGTAAAAGGCTTCCTTGTCCATTGTTTTACGGCGAGCGGCGCGGCGCTTGGGCTTGCCGCGCTGCTCTGCGCGAGCACGGGGCAGTTTACCGCCATGTTCGCTTTGCTTGGGGCGGCCTTCATCGTCGACGCCGTCGATGGCACTTTGGCTAGGCGATACCGGGTCGCCGAGACGGTGCCGCAAATCGACGGAGTCATTCTCGATCTCGTCGTCGATTTTCTCACTTACGTGGTCGTCCCTCTTGTCGCGCTGTGGCGTTCCGGCCTGCTCGGGACGCCGCTTGCCGCCATAATTTGCGCGTTCATCTGTGCGGCTTCGTCGCTCTATTTCGCCGACCGGCGCATGAAAACGCATGATCTCTGGTTTCGCGGCTTTCCGGCAATCTGGAATGTTCTCGTTTTTTACATGCTGGTGTTCCAGCCGGGGCCCATCATTAGCACGCTCGCCGTTGTCATCGCTGCCTGTCTTATGTTTACGCCGCTTGTTTTTGTTCACCCGCTCCGGGTCATCCGCCTGCGTCTGGCTACCTTGATGGCGACAGGCGCTTGGAGCGTTGCCGCAGTTGCAGCCCTCGTCCAGGGGCTCTCCCAATCCGATCTCTCGACCAAGGCCGCACTGATCGGGATCGGAATTTATTTTGTGGCGTTGCCGTTGTTCCGCAATCACTGAGCCAGCGACGCGCGGGGCAGCCAACGGGCCGCCCGGAGCGGTATGCGCATCCCTCAAATAGGGGATGGGGAGGAAGCGATTGCAGCAGCTCTTCGTGGCGAGCGTTTGCCAGGAAGAGCGGAGCGCGCAATCTCGCGGTGAATCAAGGTCTAAAGCGAGCCCTACCGCGGAACTTCCGATTGCCCATGCGCGTTGATAGTGGCCTTGGCGCTGCCGTGCAGGCGGCGGGGGCGTGATCGGTATCTCTGCGGGTGGCGAGACCGCGGCTATTCCAGAACGCAGGGAGGAAACATGGCGAAAAAGCGATCCGCAATTTTCAAAGCGGGAATTATGGTGCTCGCCACCGTATCCCCACCATTCTCGCCCGCGAACGCGGTCGACAATACGGCAGCCAACAAGGCCGCAATTATCTTCGGCCAATTCGGCGTCACAGGCCTTGAGCTTGCGGGGCGGACCGTCCCTGCCGGGGTCAATCCGTTCGCACCGTCTGAGATTTTACCTGCCGCCCCTCCTTTGTACGCCCCTCCTGTGTACCGGCCCGTTTGCTGGACGCAATATGTGACGGCGGCCAACGGAAACACCTTGGTCCCGTACACGTTTTGCCGGTGAACCTGACTACGCCGCACGCTTCGCTTAACGAATGTTTCGCGGCCGCCTGCCGGAGGCCTCACGCAGCGATAAGTTTTGGAAGCCGGATGCGATTGTAAGCAATGAGATTGAGAACGAAGCCGCGCCGGCACGAGCAACGCCGCGGTGCTTGGCCCCGGCCATTGTGCGGCAGGTCTGTGGAATCTTGTAGCCGCTGGTTGTGCGCGCATCGATCGTGCTCCTGCGGCGCTTGCCTGTCTTGGTCAGGCTATCGTTCTGCGCAACGTGCGGCGTGATGTTCATGTTGCGCAGCGCCGCGGTATGGCCGCCCGTGTCATAAGCCTTGTCCCCGGCCCTTGTCCTCGCCGGCCGTGATGCGCCGTGAGCTGTTAGCTTTCTTCTTGAGCATTGCCTCGGAGGCGCGCCGCTCTGCCGAGCCATTCGCCGCGCTGGCCGTGCCAGAAACAGCAAGGCCATTGCGGTTCTCCATAACAGCAAGACCCAAATCGCAAGACCCAAATCGCATGACCCATGTGGCTGAGCTTGGCCTCGCGCCCGTCCGCTTTGCGATAGAGCCGCGCCTCAGGGTCCGGGGTGCTTCGGTGCATGATGTTCCTGCGCTTCTGGCCGTGAAAGCCGGAACCGCTGCTGCCGTCCAAGTCATCCTTAGAGCGAATTCCGCAAAACTTGACAGACTTTTGCGGCCAGAATTCGCTCCAGCTTACTGATCTGGCGCGATTTCTCCTCGCCGGCCGACCCCAGCCGGGCGGAAAGCGCGCTAGACTTGAAGCTCTTGTGTGAGGCCCAGGCCTCGATGAGCGTGCCATCGGCCGGAAAATGCCCGTCCCGGGAGCAAGGGTTTCACGCGCGGATGCTCGATCAGCTTGGTCATGAACTTCTGGAACACGCCGCCGTGCCGCAGCCGGTCCCGGTTCTTGGCGGCGGCCGTTGGGTCCCAAACCGGATCATCTGGGGCAGACCCGCAAACCAGCGGCAGAGAAGATTGCAATTGAGTTGCTCCATGAGCTGACGCTCCGGACGGATGCCGTAGAACACTTGCAAGAGAAGCGCACTCAGAAGTTGCTCCGGCGGAATCGATGGCCGGCCCTCGCGGGAGTAGAGTCTGCCAAAACCATGACTGAGCTCCTTCAATAGCTCCCGCACGAGTTCGCGCACCTTCCGCAACGGATGGGCGGCCGCAATCCGCTCTTCCGGATGACGCCCAGCACATCGCACAAGCCGCGAACCGGGAAGATCTTGCGCTGGTCCTCGATGATCCGGAATTTCATTCCGGCGGTTCTGAGAAGATGCGCAGTGTTTTTTTAAAATCTCGCACTCCATGCGCAAGCGCTCGTTCTCGCGCCGCAGACGGGCATTCTCGGCAGCCAAATCCGTGCCGCCCGGCGGAATCGCCGCCTGCGGGTTGGGGCGCCGCGGCGATCCCGCCTGGCCTCTGCCGGTCGCATTGCGCCAGGCCCGCAGCCGCGCAGCCGGCAATCTGGCTCAGGGGCCGGCCACTGCTCGCCAGAAGCTCCACCGCCTCCCGGTGAATTCGTCCGTGTATTGGCGACGCATTGCTCCCATT
>JAFMSB010000340.1 GCA_017353815.1 Methylocapsa sp.
TGCCCCGCGGGGCAGACGTTGCGCGCAGCAAACCAATTGGGCACGCAAACGAGGGATGCGCGCGCCATGTCCGAAGACGCCGTCGCGAGATTGCTCAAGATTCTCGATCTTGAGGCAATCCAGGAGAACATATTCCGCGGCCGGAGTCCCGCAGTGGGCTGGCAGCGCGTCTTTGGCGGCCTCGTGATTGCACAGGCGCTCGTCGCCTCTGCGCGCACGGTCGAGGGACGCGCGCCCCATTCTTTGCACGGCTATTTTCTTTTGCCGGGAGATCCGGGCGTGCCTATTGTCTATGAGGTCGATCGCATCCGCGACGGCCGCAGCTTTACCACGCGGCGCTGCAACGCGATCCAGCATGGGGACGCCATTTTCTCGCTTTCGGCTTCCTTTCACATCGACGAGCCAGGACTCGAGCATGCCTTGCCGATGCCCAAGGTTCCGCCGCCCGAAGACCTGCCAAGCGAAACCGAAATGCTGCAGGGGTTTGGCGCCGCGATCCCGGAGCCTATCCGCCGCTATTTTTCGCGTGAACGGCCTCTCGAAATGCGCCTTGTCGATGTCTCGCGCTATACAAAGGGGGCGAAAGGCGCTCTCCAGCAATATGTTTGGCTGCGCGCCAGCGGCAGGCTTCCGGATGATCCGGCGGTCCATCGCGCCGTGCTCGCCTATCTTTCTGACGTGACCTTGCTCGACGCCGCGCTCGGCGCGCATGGCCACTCGGTATTGGACGGCATGCTGCAAGTGGCGAGCCTCGACCATGCGTTGTGGTTTCACCGTCCGTTTCGCGCCGACGAATGGCTTCTCTTTGCGCAAGACAGCCCGACGTCCCACGGCGCCCGTGGGCTTGCCCGCGGGCTCATTTTTTCGCGTGATGGCCGCCTGATTGCCTCGGTGGTTCAGGAGGGACTCGTCCGCTTGCGCCGCTGAGCGGGCAATTGGTGATCGCCCTCGTGCGGGGGCGGCGATTTACCGGAACTTGCCCCTTGGGCATTGGGAAAGCCACCCTCCTAAAGCGAATTACGCAAAAGTTGACAGACTCTTGCGACCAGAATTGCTCCAACTTACTGATCTGGCGCGATTTCTTATTGCTCGGCCGATTCCAGCCGAGCGGAAAGCGCGCTAGTGTTAGCCCGGCTTTTCTTCTCCCCTCCCAAACGGAGACGCCTGTTGCGGGCATCTTGATGGCGTGGCCCGGCACTTGCTAGGCAACTAAAGCACAGCCCGGAAATCCGGGGTCCGGCTTTTTGGCGGCAAACCGGATTGCAAGAAGTTCCCAACTCCCGAGGTAGAGGCAAGCGAGAAAAGCAACATGAAAATCGTTACTGCGATCATCAAGCCGTTCAAGCTCGACGAGGTCCGCGACGCTTTGACGGCAATAGGCGCGCACGGCATGACCGTGACCGAGGTCAAAGGTTATGGGCGCCAAAAGGGCCACACGGAGATTTACCGCGGGGCCGAATATGCCGTCAGCTTCCTCCCCAAGCTGAAGGTCGAGGCCGCCGTTCCGGAAGATCTTGTCAAAAAGACCGTCGAGGCGATCACCTCGGCGGCCCGGACAGGTGAAATTGGTGACGGGAAGATATTCGTCACTACGCTCGATCAGGCGGTCCGAATCAGGACCGGAGAACTCGATCAAGAAGCCATCTGATGCTTCCCCCTTCATTCGGATTTCCCAGGAGCAAGATATGAAACTTTGTCTTTACCCAACCGCCGGTCTTCGCGCGATCGGATTAGGGTTTTTGCTTGCCGCGAGCGCGGGAGGAATAGCCTTTGCGGATACCGCGGCCCCCGTGCCCAACAAGGGCGACACCGCCTGGATGCTCGTCTCCTCGGCGCTCGTCTTGATGATGTCGATTCCCGGTCTTGCGCTTTTCTACGCGGGTATGGCGCGCCCGAAGAACGCGGCCTCCTTGGCGGCCCAGGTGTTCGCGATCGTGGCTATGGTTGGGATCGTATGGTGCCTTTACGGCTATTCGCTTGCCTTTACCGAAGGAAGCCACGCCCTCGTTCCATTTGCCGCAGGCGAGCATCCGTGGCTCGGATTTCTCCAGGGCTATGAGTGGAACAATCTCGTTGGCGGGTTCGACCGAGCCTTCCTCAAAGGAATGACGCCGGATTCGACTGCGCCGACATTTTCCAACGGCGTCGTCATACCGGAATACGCGTATATGGTCTTCCAAATGACCTTCGCGATGATCACCCCCGCCCTGATTGTCGGCTCATTTGCGGAGCGCATGAAATTTTCGGCAGTCTTTCTCTTCATCCTCCTTTGGGTGACTTTCGTTTACTTCCCCATCGCGCATGGCGTCTGGTACTGGGCGGGGCCCGATGCGATCGCGGAAGCTGCGAAGGCCGTTGCTGCGGCGCCCGACGAGGCTGCTAAGGCAGAGGCGCAGAAGGCGCTCGACGCGGTTCTCAACAATGCGGGCTACTTCAACAAACTGGGGGCGCTCGATTTCGCCGGTGGCACCGTCGTCCATATCAACGCGGGTATCGCGGGCTTCGTTGGCTGTTTATTCCTTGGCAAACGGATCGGCTACCCGCATGATATCGAGCCGCCGCATTCGGTTATAATGTCGATGATCGGCTCCTCGCTTCTGTGGGTCGGCTGGTTCGGCTTCAACGCCGGTTCGAACCTCGAAGCGACGGGAATGGCTGCGCTTGCCTTTGTGAACACAATGGTCGCGACCGCGGCCGCGGCGCTCGGCTGGATGTTCACCGAATGGGCGCTCAAAGGCAAACCTTCGCTGCTCGGCATGGTTTCCGGCGCGGTCGCGGGCCTTGTCGCGGTAACCCCGGCATCCGGTTTTGCCGGTCCGATGGGCTCGATCGTCCTTGGTGTGATTGCCGGCTCAGTGTGCTACCTTTTCTGCGCAGTTGTGAAGCCGAAAGTCGGCTATGACGATTCTCTCGATGTGTTTGGCGTCCATTGCATTGGCGGAATCCTCGGCGCGATCGGGACCGGCATTTTGGTTGCTCCTTATCTCGGCGGCACCG
>JAFMSB010000046.1 GCA_017353815.1 Methylocapsa sp.
ACGGCCTCAAGTTTGTCACTACAGATCAAAGAAATATTTCTCCAAACGAATTCGAAAGGTTCGTGGCTTCAAGCGAGGAGGAAGCTATCCAGAATGCAAAGCTGCGTTACGGTCGCGAGGTTCAATGCATTAAATCCGGACCGAAATTTGGGCCTGTAGGTTCTCCGAGAATTACTGAGCTTACCCAGAAAGTGATCTCGGGAGGTCCGATGCCCATTTGGCGCGATGAGGATGTCCTCGACACTTGGTTTTCTTCCGCGCTCTGGCCTTTTTCCACGCTCGGCTGGCCGGACGAAACGAAAGAGCTCAAAAGCCGCTATCCCACAAACGTTCTGATCACCGGCTTTGACATCATCTTCTTTTGGGTCGCGCGGATGATGATGATGGGCCTTCACTTCATGCAGGACGTTCCCTTCCGCGATGTCTATATCCACGCCCTCGTGCGCGACGAGAAGGGCGCGAAGATGTCAAAATCCAAGGGCAATATCGTCGATCCCTTGCAGCTCATCGGCACTTACGGCGCCGATGCCCTGCGCTTCACGCTCGCGGCGATGGCGGCGCAAGGACGGGACATAAAACTTTCCACGCAACGCATCGAAGGCTACCGGAATTTTGCGACAAAGCTTTGGAATGCGGTGCGCTTTGCCGATTTGAACTGCTGCGTGCTGCACGACTGCTTCGACCCGCGGCAGACCGTCCTCGCGCTCAATTCCTGGATCATTGGCGAGACGGGCAGGACGATCGCCGAGGTAACGGCGGCGATTGAGGCCTATCGTTTCAACGATGCGGCGAATGCGGCCTACAAATTTGTCTGGAATGTCTTTTGCGATTGGTATCTCGAACTCGCCAAGCCCCTCCTTCAGGGCCATGATGGTCCGGATAAAATCGAGACACGCGAGACAACGGCCTTCGTTCGCGAGCAAATCATCAAGCTCCTGCACCCCTTCATGCCTTTTATCACCGAGGAGCTTTGGGCGCTCACGGCGCCAAAGGAGCATCCCCGCGAGAGCCTTCTCGCACTCGCGCCATGGCCGGAGCTCAAAGATTATGAAAATCCCGCGGCGGAAGCCGAAATCGGCTTCATCGTCGATCTTATCTCGGAGATCCGCTCGGTGCGGGCCGAAATCAATGTTCCTGCGGCAGCGCAAATTCCTCTCGTGCTTTTGAATGTGCCAGCCGGGGTCAAATCGCATGTGGAGGGCTGGGCGGAAACGATAAAGCGGCTCGCCCGGCTCTCGGAGATTTCATTTGCCGCCCGGGCGCCGGAAAAGTCCGTGCAAATGCTGGTGCGCAAGGCTGTTGGCACGCTCCCCCTTCACGGAATCATCGATCTTGAGACCGAGAAAGCGCGTCTTGCCAAGGAGATTGGCAAATTGCGTGGTGAAACGGACCAGCTCGAAGCCAAGCTCAACAATGCGGATTTTCTCGCCCGCGCACCCGAAGAGATCGTTGAGGAAAACCGCGAAAGATTGGACGAGGCCCTTTTGAAGATAGAAAAGCTCGCAGCGGCGCGCGCGAGGCTTCATTAACTGGATTAACTGGAGATGTGACTGACGCCGGCCCTATTGTCTTATGGGGGCGGAATCCTATTCTAACATGGGGGGCGAGATCAGGAATGCGCTCCACGCGATGGCCGACTCGGTAAAGATCCAATCGCCGCCGCACGATCCGATTGCCTCCACGTTGAGTTCGGCGGACGATCGGGTCATTCTGAGCCATTGGCTGCCGCCGCGTGCTGGCATCGTGCCCCAGATCCGTATTGGACGGCGGTGGATCAACATTCTTTGGGCGATACCGTTTGGCGCAGCGTGTTTAGTGTTGCTCATTGCAGTTGCGCAGAGCTTGCGGGAGCTGCCAAGCATCCAGGCCTTTCTCAAAACCTATCCTGGGATTGCCCAAGCCGCCCCTTCGGTCGAATCCGGCTTCCCTTGGTGGCTGCAGCTTCAGCACTTCCTCAACGCCTTCTTCATGATGTTCATCATCCGTGCCGGGATCCAGATTCTAGCCGATCACCCAAGGCTCTACTGGCGGAGGGACTGTACGCCCGGCACTGAATGGTTCCGTTTCCAGCATCCGGTTCCGGAGGATCAAATCTGGACGGCCAAGGATGATTCCGTCACTCTTCCGGGGTGGCTCGGTATCCCGGGCCTGCGCCATTCGATCGGGCTCGCGCGCTGGTGGCATTTCTCGGTTGATCTCTTGTGGGTCATCAACGGGCTTGTCTTTTATGTTCTCATCTTTACGACAGACCAATGGCTGCGGCTGGTTCCCGTTACCTGGGATGTTTTTCCAAACGCCCTTTCGGCCGCGATCCAATACGCGTCGTTGAACTTTCCGGTTGATCATGGCTGGACGCGGTATAACGGCTTGCAGAAATTGAGCTATTTCATCACTGTGTTCGTGGCTGCCCCAGCTTCGATCTTTAGCGGCCTGTTGCAAAGCCCGGCAATTTCGAACCGGCTGGGCTTGCTCGGAACCGGGCTCAACAGACAGGCGGCTCGTTCCCTCCATTTTCTTTCGTTCCTTTGGTTCGTGCTGTTCATTCTGGCGCATGGGGTTATGGTGTTCGTCACCGGCATCCGCCAGAACACCAACCATATGTTTGCCGGAGTGGAGAACGCAGGCTGGGTTGGATTCCCGATCTTCCTTCTGTCCATGGCGGCAATCGGATTTGCCTGGTGGGCAGCATCACCCATAACGATCCGCTATGCTCGTCTGGTTCAAAGGACGGGCAGGCTCGTTGTTGGCTGGATCAAGGGTCTCACCGAATGGTGGGAGCCCACGGCGGAGCTGAGCGAGGAGGACGTCTCACCGCACTTCTGGCCGAATGGCACGATGCCGGACTCTGCCGAGTATGACCGTTTGCTTTCAGGGAGTTTTGCTGATTACCGGCTGCGTGTCGGCGGACTCGTCGAGTCGCCGCAGGTGTTCTCTATCGCTGACCTGAAGGCGATGCGAAAACAGGAGCAAATCACGACGCATTTTTGCATTCAGGGCTGGTCGGGAGTCGCCAAATGGGGCGGTGTCCCGATGCGCGATATTATTGCGCTTGTAAGACCGCTGCCCGAGACTCGTTATGCGGTCTTCTATTCATTGGCGGATGGATCAGAGGGCGGGCGGTACTACGACGTCCATAAGCTTTCCAACATGCGCCATAGGCTGACCATCCTCGCATATGAGATGAACGGGCGGCCTCTGAGCGTGCTGCATGGCGCCCCGCTCCGGCTACGCTGCGAAAATGAACTTGGGTTCAAAATGGTGAAATGGATCGCAGCAATCGAATTCGTGCGCTGCTTCGCCGATCTTGGAGCTGGTCAAGGCGGATATAACGAAGATCACGAGTTTTATGGCTACCGCATGCCGATTTGACGGGCCGAGCTTACTTCCCTGCCAAAACGGCATGGAAGAAAGCGTAGCAGACGACCGGGATGGCAATGATGACGTAGATGCGGAGCAGAACAAGCAGGGCCACGATTTTGCGCCCGAGCTCGCGCCGCGGGAGCGGGCGCTGGGTCTCGGATGTCAGCTGGCCGGGTTCGAGGGCGTTCGTGAGGCGGGAATGATCAGAGGCCATCGTCCAAATCTCTAATTGCCCAGCAAGCCGGGAAAGACCGTGATGACGCCATAGATGGCGCCAACGATGGCAATGAGGACGGCAATGGTCCCGCCCGCCAGATTTGACAGCCACCCGTTCGCGTAAGCGCCCATGATTTCCTGGTCATTAACGAGGAGCAGCAGGAGCAGCAGCGCCGGCGCCATGAGCAGCGTTGCGATGACATTGACGGTCAGCACCAAGGCGAGCAGGGGAGCCCCCGGAATCAGCACGATCGCAGCGGCGGCAAGAGTCGAAACGATCGCCACGGCGTAGAAGAGCCCTCCCTGGTGAAACGAAAGATTTAAGCTGTGCCGCGAATGCACGGTTTCGCCCATAGCGTAGGCCGAGCTGGTCGAGATCGTCATAGCGGCAACCGAACCGGCCTCGATCATGCCGAGCGCAAAGAGGGTGGCACCCGCTTTGCCCAGCACCGGTCTGAGGGCGGTTGCAAAATCAGCGCCGCTCGCGAAATTTGTGACATCGATGTGGTTCGCAAAGAGCGGCGCCGCGGCAACCACCGTAGCGATCGCGGCTGCCGCGGCCACGGCAGCGCCGATTGCCGTATCGAGCCGGCCTTGCGCGAGATCGGCAGCCGTCAGCCCTTTATCGACGACCGCGCTTTGCTGAAAGAAGATCATCCAAGGTGTCACCGTCGCCCCGACGTTTGCGAGGACAAGGGTCACAAATGCTATGGTGATACCGCCCGGCAGCGGGCGCCAAGTCGCGATCGCACGCGCCAGCGCCGCGCCATCGGGTTGCGCGAAGAATGCCGCGGGGATGAAGAGGAGGTTGAAGGCGGCGAGCGCCAAAACGGCACGTTCCCAGGTCCAATAACGCCGGTAGGCGAGAGACGCGGTGACCAGGGCAACGCCGCACGCCACCGATACCCAAGGCGGGATCCCGAAATAGAGCCCGCCGGCCTGGATCGCGATGAATTCGGTGACCAGCGTCAGCAAATTGCCCGCAACCAAGTCGCCCATGGCAAAGTAGCCCCAGAAAGGCCCAAAACGCTCGAAGATGAGCTGGGCGTGGCCACGATGGGTCGCGGCGCCAAGGCGGACCGTCATTTCTTGCACCACAAATGCCATCAGGAAGGTGAGCAGAATGAAGGGGATGAAAAAGCCGATCCCATAGGTCGCGCCGGTCGTCGCATAAGAGACCATGCTCGGCCCATCGTTCTCGCCGAGCATGACGAGCACACCTGGCCCGATGAGAAGCCACAGCAGCCGCAGCCGCCCGCCTTTCGCCCGGGTCGCCCAAACCTTCCGCCGGTCGTCCGCCCGCAGGATATCTTCCCGCGTCACGTCGCTTGCCTCTCCGCGGCGTGCCCCCGGGGGCTTGCGAATCACGCGGCGGTCTCGTGCCATGACATTGGGCATTCCGGTTTCCTCGTCATCTGCGTGAGGGACTGAGCCGTCATCGTCTCCTTTGATCGCCATGGCCGGATAAGACCGGCATGGATTTAATCGCCGCGGCGCTTTCCGGCTTCAGCCGCGAAGCCAGCCAGGGCTTCTTTTTGCTTGGATGACTATAACATGTAGTGTATGCTACAAAGCAATCCAACGGAAAAATGATGCCCGCCTGCCACGCTGCGCATCGAAGGCAGGGCGAGGCGCAGCGCAGGTCCGCACAAAGCGGGCAGCATGGGCTTGGCCCGGCGCGGCCATTGCTAAGTGATTCGCTGAAGACAGCGAGCCGGCCGGCGTCATCCGGTTGATTCGCGTTTTACGGGGCTGCGGCCGCCGGCAGATCCCGGCGGCTTTGGCCGCGGCTTGGCGGACAGGGCCGCTTATGGGAGGCAAGCCACCAAGATTGTGGTTTTGCTGCCACAGCGCCCGCCGAGTTAAATTAATCTTGGCGCGCCAAGAAGAAGCAGCTTTTATATTCTCGGACGACTTGCTATTATAAGATTTAACGATAACCCCCCAACGGCAAGATGATCGATCGCCGGGCGCTCCAGCCATGCTTCGCCCGCGCAGCCGCGTTTACGCCACAAGCTCTCCTACAGCAGAATTGGCCCCACGGTTTGGAACCGCGTCCCATGAATCAGCGGGTGTTCGAGAAGAAAAATCTGCCGAGCCGGCATGTGACGGAAGGCACATCGCGGGCGCCGCACCGCTCCTATCTTTACGCTATGGGATTGACGGCCGAGCAGATTCACCAGCCTCTTATCGGGGTCGCATCCTGCTGGAATGAGGCTGCCCCTTGCAACATCGCCCTCATGCGGCAGGCGCAGGCCGTCAAGCAAGGCGTTGCCGCTGCGGGGGGCACAGCGCGCGAATTTTGCACGATAACCGTGACCGACGGCATTGCCATGGGTCACGAGGGAATGAAATCCTCCCTAGTTTCGCGCGAAGTCATCGCCGATTCGGTCGAACTCACCATGCGCGGGCACTGCTACGACGCGCTTGTCGGCCTCGCCGGCTGCGATAAATCGCTGCCCGGCATGATGATGGCAATGCTGCGGCTTAACGTTCCCTCAATTTTTATTTACGGCGGCTCGATCCTGCCCGGAACCTTTAAGGGCCAGCCGGTCACCGTGCAGGACCTCTTCGAGGCGGTCGGAAAACATTCGGTCGGCGAGATATCGGCCGAGGATCTGGACCAACTGGAGAAGGTAGCCTGCCCATCGGCAGGCGCCTGCGGCGCGCAGTTTACCGCCAATACTATGGCAACCGTATCCGAAGCGATTGGGCTTGCCCTGCCCTATTCGGCCGGAGCGCCCGCACCTTACGAGATTCGCGACCGCTTTTGCGTTGCCGCGGGCGAGATGGTGATGGAGCTTCTGGCAAAGAAGCTTAGGCCTCGCGATATCGTGACCCGGAAGGCGCTGGAAAACGCCGCAACCGTCGTGGCGGCGTCGGGCGGCTCCACCAATGCTGCGCTGCATCTTCCGGCAATCGCCAATGAATGCGGGATACAGTTCGACCTTTTCGATGTTGCTCAGATTTTCCGCCGGACGCCCTATATCGCCGATCTGAAGCCCGCGGGAAAATACGTCGCCAAGGATTTGTTTGAGGCGGGCGGCGTTCCGCTGCTCATGAAAACCCTGATTGACCACGGTTATCTGCATGGCGATTGCCTCACGGTGACGGGCCGGACCATTGCCGAGAATCTGGAAAAAGTTGCTTGGAATCCCGAGCAGGATGTCGTCTGGCCAGCCGACAAGCCCATTAGTCCCACGGGCGGCGTTATCGGCCTCAAAGGTAGTCTTGCGCCCGATGGAGCGATCGTAAAGATCGCGGGCATGCCGGAAGAAGCTTTGATCTTCCGCGGCCCGGCACTCTGTTTTGATAACGAGGAAGCATGTTTCGAAGCGGTGACTCGACGCCGCTACCCGGAGGGATGTGTTTTTGTCATCCGCTACGAGGGTCCCCGCGGCGGTCCGGGGATGCGGGAGATGCTCGCAACCACGGCAGCCCTTTATGGACAGGGCATGGGCTCGAGGGTTGCCCTCATCACCGACGGCCGCTTTTCCGGCGCGACCCGGGGCCTTTGCGTGGGTCACGTCGGGCCCGAGGCCGCCGTTGGAGGGCCGATTGCCTTGCTGCGTGACGGCGACATCGTCGAGATCAATGCGATTCAAGGAACAATCAACCACTATTTGGGGGATGCGGAATTAGAAAAAAGGGGAAAAGAATGGCACCCGCGCCGAACCAATTTCGGGTCCGGCGCGTTATGGAAGTATGCACAGATTGTGGGTCCGGCTGTCAGCGGAGCAGTTACGCATGGCGGCGCTTGGAGCGAAGTAACAACCTATGCGGACATATAGGGATATTGCAGCAATTGTTTTTATGGGGTTTGGCCTCTGCGCACCGGCCTGCTGGGCGGACGCATTCGAGGGAAGCGATTCGGCACGCATCGACGCGAGCCCCCTTCGCGCGGAAAAGAAAACCCCGCTTCAAGTGTACTCGACCCCGCGGGCGGCATTGCAGGCGGGTCTCGAAGGTTTTCGCGGCGGCGATGCCGCAAGGGGCATTGAGGCTCTCAAAATTGCCGCGGCGGGCGGAGAGATTCTTGCGAAATGGAAGCTTGCGAAAATCTACGCCAGCGGCGAGGGCGTTCCGCACGACGATTTGAAAGCCTATGAATACTTTTCGCAAATTGCAGAAAATTACGACGATGACGATCCGAGCCGGCGCGACGCGGCAATCGTTTCGAGCGCCGTGGTTGCTTTGGGCGTCTATACTCGCAATGGAATCCCAAATACCGGAATCGTGCCTGACCCGGGCCGCGCCTTTCAGCTGTTCCAATTTGCGGCAACGAAGTTCGGCGACGCAAATGCCCAGTATCAGCTGGCGCGGATGCATCTTGACGGAACCGGCGCCGGCAACGATGACATCGAAGCCTTGCGCTGGCTCTCGCTTGCCGCCGGCAAAGGCCATGTCCAGGCGCAGGCGCTGCTGGGCGAGATGCTCTTTGCCGGCCGCGAGGGTGTCCGGCCGCAGCGCGCGCGCGGTCTCATGTGGCTGACGCTGGCGCGTGAGGCTGCGAATGACGCCGCACAGGATAAGTGGATCGTCGATCTCTACGAAAAGGCCGTTGCTTCGGCAAATGAGGCCGACAGACACGAAGCCCTTGCCTATCTTGAAGATCATTTGAAGCGGCGCAATTGAGCCGTCACCTGGACGGGCCGGGCGAGCAACCGCAATGTTCCTGCGGGTTAGCGCTGCCGGGCATACCGAGCGCGCGTTTGGCAAGGAGTGGATTTGGATTGCACCTTGGCCCCATAAGCGGCAATATTACATTAGCTGCCGTTTATGCCGGGAGTCTATATGAAGTCCCTGCCCGATGACCCGAAGCCCGACATGGGCCTCGATTTCGCTTCAGGAGTGTCGAGGCTTTCGCCCGAAGATCTGGCTGCGCTTAAGCGGGCCATAACCGAGCTCGAGCGCTCGAGCCTAGCGATAAGGCTCAGCGCGATTCTTGGCCGGCAAGCAACAAATCTCGCATCCCGGGTGCCTGCTTCGCTCGCGGATTTGGTGAACCGGGCGGCGGAGGCCGCCATCCGCAGCAGCCTCCATCTGGCAGTGAGGAGCCTTGCAGGGAAACCTCTTGCCGACAGGCGCCGGACGCATAAAAGCCTCGCGGTTCTGGCGGGCGCCGCGGGCGGCGCGCTTGGCCTTTCCGGCCTGCCCCTTGAACTGCCCGTTTCGGCCACGATTATCTTACGCTCGGTCGCCGATATCGCCCGTTCGGAGGGGCATGATCTCGCCGATCCAAGAGCGGCACTCGCCTGTCTTGAGGTCTTTGCGCTGGGGGGAGAGGCGGCGAATGGCTCCTCCCGCTTCCGGGACATCGATCTTCACG
>JAFMSB010000341.1 GCA_017353815.1 Methylocapsa sp.
AAGCCTTCCGGACAAGGAGCTCGATGTTGCAATTATCCTGTTATCGCGCATACCAGAGTGCTGTCGCGCATTATCGGAGACCCACTACAACAAACTTGCCGGTTACATTCGCCAAGGGCCTCTTCACATCATTGGGCCGTTGGCCCAGGTTGCCCATACAGTACCCGAACTGCGTGAAGCGGTGAGGGAGCAAATCAGTACACTGGAAGCGACGGAGTTGGCACCTCTCATAAAAGGTGGACTTCAGGAAGCCGCCATAGAACGTGCCGTCGACCTCTTCTGCAGTGTCACAAACTTTGGGGCTGCAAACTACGTGGCGGACAATCTCGTTTTGCCAATTTTAACGCATTTGAAGCTGGAACACATCACGAGAATCATTAAGGCTCCCTCCGAAGAAAAAGCAGACTTGCGGGGTAGTTACGGATTTTCAGGGTTTTTGAGCGCAGTGCGGAAAGAGAAAGTGATCGCTCCCGAAGTTCTCGACGAGCTGCTCAAAGAGAACAATATGAAAGTTTACATGCTTTCTAAAGACGATGATGGCGGTGATCTACCGTTTTGAGATTGCTGGTCCACATCACTTTCACCTACACAGGCGCCGCCCCATCTTTTGATTGAATCGCCCCTCGCCGGACTCCCATAACGCTTCGCGCCGCGCTGCGAGGGGCGCTTCGGCGATTATCTGCAAACTTACATCTTGGCTGCCGCCATGGTATTGCGAGGCCGCGCGGCCAACCGGTACCAATTGCACCAAAAAAATCTGCGATCTTACGGCGCCAAGGAGCGCATTCGAGTATACAGCTTTGTAAGGTTTTTGGCGGCGACCGGACAAAAATGTTTCACGTGAAACATTTTTTGAATAATTCTAAAAATGGAATTAGGTCCGGCGGCAGATGCGCGCTAAAAAGAGGGGCCATCTTCCAATATGCTTCGATTTTTTCTCGCGCGCGTGCTCACCGCTGTTCCTGCGCTCCTCATCATCATTGCGCTTGCCTTTTTCCTGATGCGGCTTGCCCCCGGCGGGCCGTTCGATACCGAGCGCGCGCTCGATCCGGAGATCGCCAAGAATCTGCGGCGCATTTATAAGCTCGACCGGCCTTTGCTCGAGCAGTTCTGGCTCTATCTCCAGAGCCTCGCGCGCTTCGATCTCGGGCCAAGCCTGCATTGGCGCGATTTCTCCGTAAACGAGCTCTTTGCCAAGGCTTTGCCGGTTTCGGCGGCGCTCGGAGCCAAAGCAATTGTCCTCGCCCTGCTCATTGGGGCGGCGCTGGGCGCGGCCGGCGCCATGAGCAAAGGCCCAATTGGCCCGCGGCTTGTCGATGGCGCGGCACTCGTAGGCATCGCTTTGCCCGCCTTTGTGATCGCGCCCCTCCTTCAGCTCGCCTTTGGGCTGACGCTTCACGTCCTTCCCGTAGGCGGCTGGAACGATGGCGCATGGCAGAACCAAATCCTGCCGGTCGCAACACTCGCCCTGCCGCAGATCGCCATCGTCGCGCGGCTGATGCAGGCATCGCTGCGCGGCGCGCTTGCAATGCCCCACATTCGCACGCTGCGCGCCTTTGGCATGCCGCGCACCCATGTACTGGCGCATGCCATGCGCGCCGGCTTTCCTCCCGTCGTCTCTTATCTTGGGCTTGCCGCCGCCAATGTGCTCACCGGCTCCGTCGTCGTCGAAACCATTTTTGGCATTCCGGGCATGGGCCGCTATTTCGTCTATGGCGCGCTCGGCCGCGACTACACGCTGGTCATGGGGACGGTCATTGTCGTTGCGGTGGCGGTCATGTTGTTCAATCTTCTCGTCGATCTCATCCTCGCTTGGCTCGATCCGCGTCTGCGCCCGCAATCGAGGGCGGGATGAAGATAAGCCTTGGCATTCTTGGCGCGATCGCGCTCCTCTGCCTTTTCGGGCCGGTTTTTTCGGGCCATCCCTACGATCAGGTTTACCGCGATTATGTGCTCATCCGCCCGTCCGTGTTTTCCCATCCAACACCGAGCGAGAGCCGCGCCGCCCTAGACGCGATCGCAAGCCGAATGAATGCGGAGGCGGAGGCATCGCAAGAATGGCAGGGCGGCTTGCGCCTCACTTTGAGAAGCACCCGGCCTTTTGATCCGCGCGCTTTGCGCGCGTTCGAACGCTCCGATGTTTTCGGGCCGGCCGGGATCCTGAGCTCCGCCAAGGAAGGCCGCGAGCTCGAGATCGCCGTTCCCCTCAAGCCAGCCGTCTTCTTGTTTGGAACCGACGCCAATGGCCGCGATCTGTTTACGAGGACCTTGATCGCGGGGCGCATTTCGCTCGCCGTTGGGTTGCTTGCTTCTTTTGTGGCGCTCACAATCGGCGTCGCCTATGGCGCGGTTGCGGGCTATACTGGCGGGCGCACCGATGTGCTCATGATGCGCTTCGTTGAGACCGTATACGCGCTTCCGTTTATTTTCCTGGTGATTGTGCTCGTCATGGTTTTTGGACGGCAATTTGCGTTAATATTCATCGCCATCGGCGCGGTTGAGTGGCTCGACATGGCCCGCATCGTCCGCGGCCAGGCGCTTTCCATCCGCAAGCAGGAATTTGTTGCTGCCGCCGAGGCGCTGGGCGCGAGCAC
The DNA here is from genome assembly GCA_017353815.1 of Methylocapsa sp. Classification (GTDB taxonomy): domain Bacteria; phylum Pseudomonadota; class Alphaproteobacteria; order Rhizobiales; family Beijerinckiaceae; genus Methylocapsa. The sequence goes on from JAFMSB010000341.1 coordinate 2,595, forward strand.
GCCGGCAATCCTATGGCGCCACATTATCCCCAATGCCGCCGGGCCGATTACCGCCTATCTCACCGTGCTTATCCCGCGGGTGATTCTTCTTGAAAGTTTCGTTTCTTTTTTGGGCCTTGGCGTGCAGGAGCCGCTAACTAGCTGGGGCGTGCTCATTGCCGACGGTGCGCGCAATATCCAAGGCTCGATTCATCTTCTGGTTTTTCCTGCGCTCTTCCTGGGAGCAACGCTTGGCGCGCTCCAAAGCCTTGGAAGCACTTGGCACGCGGGAGCCTTCGAAGCCGCTTATGAACGCCGCGACAAAGCCTCTCCTTGAGCTCCGCGATCTCGAGGTGAGCTATGGGCCGGACTGCGCGGTGCGCGGCGCGGGA
>JAFMSB010000342.1 GCA_017353815.1 Methylocapsa sp.
TTCGATGCTCCAGCTTCTTTCAGCGCGATCGCGACCGCCTGACGGGGACTTTTCACTTTGCCAGCCTTTCCCCCAGGCCCGCGTTTTAGCTCGCCATGCTTGAACTCATGCATGACGCGGCCCATCGTCCTTCGTTGCCGGGCAGAGGTCTTGGGCATTTGAGCACCTCGTTGATTTTTGCGATCCTAACGCTCGCAGCCGCAAATAGTTTCGCGGCTCTTGCGCGTGCGACCGCGCCCCCGCAGCCGCCCCGCCGCGGCCACAACCTCTCACTCTCGCACCGGAATTGCGCTGTGGTGGGCGGTGACGGACTCGAACCGCCGGCCCTCTCGGTGTAAACGAGATGCTCTACCGACTGAGCTAACCGCCCACGGGACGGCAAGGAACCTGCGGGCACGCGTTGTTCGTGGCATAGCAGCCGTTTCCCGTCAACGCCGCAGCGAAAGCTGCATCCGGCAGCAACACGCACAACCTTGCCAAGAAAGCAACTTGGCTCTGCCGGGCACTGCAGTATTCTGGAAGCATGAGACGGCGGGCAACGGCCGCGTTCTCTGGCGCGCGAAGCCGCCAAAGCGGTACGGCGCGGCCAGCCGTCTGGATCGATCGAGGGGAGTTAGACCGGTTCCGTTGGCCCGGAAGGCGCCGGCGGCGGCGGGGGCTTGCGGGCACCTGCCCTGCGTGTGACTTTTCTGGCCGACTTCTTGGCCGGTGTCTTTCTCGTACCGCGCGCCGCGGCCTTTCTGGCGGATGATTTTTTCGCGGCAGCTTTCTTTGCGGGCCTTCTCTTGACCGCCGCCTTGCGGGCGGTCTTTTTGGCGGCGCCTTTCCGCGCGGCCTTCTTCGCGGCGCTCTTTTTCGACGCCGACTTCCTTGTTGCTTTCTTGGCGGTTGCCTTCACCATGACCAATATCCCTTTTGCTGATTAGCCAGCCGAAATGAAATGCCGGCTAGAGGCTTGCACAGGGTACCGCTGTTCACCAGTCATGCAAGAGGCCTTGCTTCGCAAACAGCGCAATCGCACTCAAATGCGATGCTCCGGCGCGCCTGAAAAGCTATGGAGCTCGCCCGCTGCATGCCATTTCAATCGTCAACGAGAAGCTTCCACATCCATGCAATTGGAACTCCCGAATGTGTGCGAACGAACTGCCAAGGACTGAATGTTGTCCGCGCGGCATTGAACGTCTCACCGCTCGCTGCGCAAGCGGACTGTTGCAAGAATCCATTGTATTTAAAGGCTCTATTTCTTTTATTCGCGAGCTCAACAGCTCGGCGCCGCGGTTCCCGCAAGGCAATGAGGCGCGATCAATCGCGCGATGTCCGCTGCCAAATTGGCAGGCCGCGCGAGCCGTTTTCCGGGATTTTCTCAAACCGGGCGCGGTGAAGAATCTTCGATCGGCGGTCGAGTATTGCTTGACGAAAAAAATTTTCGTTGGAAGCGAAAAAATTGCGGCTCGAAGCCGCCGCGATCGCACGAAATCGCGCATCTCTTCGCGAATCACCCGAATCAGTTGATGATTCGCAGCACCGATTAGAGCCCGAGTTTGGCTTTCAATATGTCGTTGACGGCCGCCGGATTGGCCTTTCCGCCGGTCTTCTTCATGACCTGGCCGACAAACCAGCCAAGCATTGAGGGCTTGGCCCGCGCCTGCGCGGCCTTTTCCAGATTCTGGGCGATGACCTCGTCGACTGCAGCGGCGATAACGGCGGTGTCAGTCAGCTGGATCATGTTCCCGGTCTCGACAACGGTCTTCGGGTCCGCGTTCTCGCCTTCCGCAATCACGATCGCCAGCACGTCCTTGGCAATTTTTCCGGAGATCACCCCTTCGCCAATGAGATCGACAATCGCGGCGATTTGCCATGGCCTTATCCGGGTCTGGGGAATGGTAAGGCCTTTGGAATTGGCGTAAGCCGCGACATCGCCCATGATCCAGTTAGCGACAAGCTTGGCATCGCGCACTTTGCCGCCATGGCCGGCCGCTGCTTCGAAATAGTCAGCGGTTTCCTTGTCGGCAACGAGCACGCCCGCATCATAGGGCGGCAAGCCATATTCCTTTATGAAGCGGGCTTTCTTGGCATCCGGGAGCTCCGGCAAATAGCCGGCCAAGGCATCGACATAGGCCTGCTCGAGCTCGAGCGGCAGAAGGTCCGGATCGGGAAAATAGCGGTAATCATGGGCCTCTTCCTTGGTGCGCATCGGCCGGGTTTCGCCGCGCCCCGGATCGAACAGCCGGGTTTCCTGTTCGATCGTGCCCGCATCCTCGATGATCCCGATCTGACGGCGTGCCTCGGCCTCGATCGCCTGGCCGATGAAACGGATCGAATTGACGTTCTTGATTTCGCAGCGGGTGCCAAGAGGCTCGCCCGGCCGGCGGACCGATACATTGATATCGGCCCGCAGCGATCCCTGCTCCATATTGCCATCGCAGGTGCCGAGATAGCGCAGGATCGTGCGCAGCTTCGCCACATAGGCTTTGGCCTCTTCGGCGGAGCGCAGATCCGGTTTCGAGACGATTTCCATTAGCGCGACGCCGGACCTGTTGAGATCGACAAAGGAGTCGGTGGCGGATTGGTCGTGGAGGGATTTTCCGGCATCCTGCTCGAGATGCAGGCGCTCGATCCCGACCTCGATTTGCTCGGCGGGCGAAATGTCGACCGTAACCCTTCCTTCCCCTACGATTGGGCTCTTATATTGCGAGATCTGATACCCCTGCGGCAGGTCCGGATAAAAATAGTTTTTTCGGTCGAAGACAGAGCGGAGGTTAATCTTCGCCTTAAGGCCAAGCCCCGTCCGCACCGCCTGCGCGGCGCATTCTTCATTGATGACAGGAAGCATCCCCGGCATGGCGGCATCGACGAGCGAGACATTGCTATTCGGATCCTTGCCGAATTCCGTCGATGCCCCGGAAAACAATTTCGCTTTTGATATTACCTGGGCGTGGACCTCCATGCCGACCACAAT
>JAFMSB010000343.1 GCA_017353815.1 Methylocapsa sp.
TCCTAGATTCGCCGATACCCCTTGCGCTAAGGCTGCGCCCAGCGGAGGGGATACAAATGGCAAGAATAGTGACAAAGAAGCCGGCTTCGCGGAAACATGCTAAAAAAGCAGCCTCCAAAAGGAGCGCCAAAAAATCGGCTGCGAACAAAGCGGGCAAGAGGTTAGCGAAGAAATCGGCCGCCAAAAAAGGGACCGCCAAGCGGCGTGGTCCAGGGGTTAGGCCTCCACCGAAATAGGGGACACCTTAGCATGGATAATTCCAAACAGATGGACGATTTGCGTTTTGACCTGCTTAGAAACGCAATATATCACACTGCGCGCCGTCAATTTCTTGATCGATGCATGCGAATAACGAATTTCTTTGTTATTATTCTCGGCGCAAGCGCGGCTACGGATTTGATGTCAAGACATGTAGGCGCCAAATGGCTGGCGGCTGCTGCAGCGATTGTAGCAACGCTACAGTTAGTCGCTGATTTCGCAGTTTCAGCGCGAGACCATGGATATTTGCAGCGGCGTTGTTACGAGTTATTGTCCGAGCTAGAGTCACTTGAGCCAAACGAGGAACAGAAAATAGCCTCCATAAGAGCAAAGCTTACGATTCTTTATGGTGAAGAACCGCCTCAGATGCGAGCGCTTGATGCAATAGCATATAATGCGGCATGCGATAGCATCGGAAAGAGCAACGCACGCGTCAAAATTGATTTTTTACATAGTCTGCTGCGACATATCTGCCCGTTCAATGGGACAGAATTTGAATACGTGCAACCCAAACAAACCGCACGCATCTCGTGAGGCGCCCAGCATCTGCTGCTATCCTAATTAGAAGGACCAGAATTTTCTGGCGTCGCAATCGCTACCTGAATTAGCTCCGCAATTGACCATGGCCGATCCGTTAGGCCAAGCGCCATGCCAGGGGTCATCCGCACCGTCTCGTGAACGCGGCAATGATTATAGTGAGCAGCGAACAGTCGCATGTCGATCGAACGAACTTGAGCGTGAGCATGGCATCGCGACGCTTTACGCGATTGACGAACGGCTTTTCTAAGAAGCTTGAGAACGTACCTAATCAAAATTGCTCTTCTCGTATTCTTCGACGATCATGAATCGATCGTCCTCGGGCACGGCAAAAGATTCACGCATCGCCTGATAAAGGCTATCGAGGATTGCTTTGCGGTATCCCGGCGGCTTGCCCTTGAGCAGAGAAACTCGGGCGAATGGCATGAGTGTTCCTTTCGCCAAGGAGTGAACGGTAAGCTGCTAGCGGAGGCCTAAAGCAGCTTGCCGGGATTTAAAATGCCTTTTGGATCGAGTGTCTTTTTGATTGCACGCATGGCCTCCATCGCGGTTTTGTCCTTCACTTTTGGCAGAAGATCGCGCTTCAATTGGCCGATGCCGTGCTCGGCCGAAATTGATCCGTTATGCGCAATGGCAAGACCATGCACGATGGCATTGACCTCGCCCCCGCGGGCGAGAAAGGCCTCTTTATCTGCGCCAATTGGCTGGGAGACATTGCAATGGATATTGCCGTCCCCCATGTGGCCGAACGCGACGAGCCGCGCGCCCGGGATCGCCGCCACGGCCGCACGCGAGACTTCTTCGAGAAATATCGGAATTGCGGCAACCGGCACGCTGATGTCGTGCTTGATGGAGCCGCCCTCTTGACGCTGAGCATCCGGCAACAGGTCGCGGAGCTGCCAGAACCGGGCCCGCTGTTCGAGCGAGGAGGCAATTGCCGCATCGTCAACGAGGTGCCGGGCACTTGCCGCTTCAAGAAGCGCGAGCAGCCGCTCGCTCAGCCCGTCTGCACCTTGCGAGGCCAATTCTAGCAGCACATACCAGGGATGTTTGCCGTGCAACACGTCTCTGGCGCCGGAATGCGCGAGCACGAAATCGATTCCAATGCGCGGCAATAGCTCGAAGCTCGTAATTTCGCCCCCTGCGCGATCGCGGGAGAGATCGAGCAGAGCCAGCGCCGCGCGCGGGGAGGCAAGCCCGATAAAGGCGGTCTCGACCGCGCGGGGCATTGGAAAAAGCTTGAGGGTTGCCGCCGTGATCACCCCGAGAGTGCCTTCGGAACCGGCAAATAGATGCACAAGATCAAAGCCGGTATTGTTTTTTCGCAGCTTCGAGAGATCCGACAGGATGCGCCCATCGGCGAGCACGACTTCGAGCCCGAGCACCAGATCGCGCGCGCTTCCATAGGCAATCACATTTGTGCCGCCGGCGTTGGTCGCGAGATTGCCCCCGATGGTGCAGGAGCCTTCCGAGGCAAGCGACAAGGGGAATAGCCGCCCGGCATTCGCAGCGATTTCCTTTGCCCGCGCCAAGATCATGCCGGCCTCGATCGTCATGGTGTTCGATTCAAGATCGATCTCGCGCAGCGCGTTTAGGCGGCGCAGCGAGAGGATGATCTCGCGCCCATGGCCGACCGGCACTTGGCCGCCCACGAGGCCGGTGTTGCCGCCCTGCGGAACGGCCGGAATGTCAGCCTCATTGCAGAGTTTTAAGCAGGCCGCGGCTTCCCCGGTCGAGCCCGGCTGAACAACGCACAACGGCTGCCCATGAAAGCGCCCGCGCGGCTCGCGCAAAAACCCTTCCATGCCCGCGGGATCGCAAATGACATGCTGTGCGCCAACGATGGCCTCGAGGCGGGCGAATATGCCTGCCATCGGATCGGCCGAGCGCGCGCCGCCTTTGCCTTCCGGTTCCATCTCTTGGCCTCCTCTCGGCAGCGCAATTGGCATCCTGCCAGGACGGCTTGCGCTTAAGGCTCAACTGTTCCCAATTAAAGCACCCCCGTTGAGCCGGAGCTATTGACTTTGCGCTTCGGCTGGCGCCACTCGGCGGAGCCGCCGCCGCATTGCCGTGGGAAACGGAACTCGCAAAGGAGGCCTCGATGCCTGCGCTCGCCAAAGTTTTGGACGCAATCGATGCCAATCTCGACTGGG
>JAFMSB010000344.1 GCA_017353815.1 Methylocapsa sp.
TGACCATACTTCTTCTTCCCAAAATCTTCGGGCTGATTGTCGCCTTGGTCCATAAAACGATACGGCGCGGCGCGGGCGGCACCTTGCGGCTTGTTGGCTCTGCTTTATTCGAAATCGTCATGTCTGCGCTGCTCGCTCCGATCATGATGTTGATCCAGACAGGGCACGTGATGCATTTTGTCTTCGGTTTCGATACCGGCTGGGATCCGCAGCGCCGCGACGATGGGTCCATTCCTTTCAAGGCCATTGTCGCGCGCCACCTTTCACATGTCGCTATGGGCTTCCTGAGCCTCATAGCCGGGCTTTTGATCGCTCCCTCCCTCGTGGCCTGGATGTCGCCGACGATTGTCGGACTCATGGCGGCGATTCTCTTATCCTGGGGCACGGGGAGCCGCCGCGTTGGCCTCGCGCTGCGGCGTGCGGGTCTGCTTGTTACGCCTGAAGAACGCAGGATTCCGCCGGTCGTCGCAAAGGCGAACGAATTGGCGGACGCGTTCGCAACGCTGGCAGCTTGCCATTTCGAGGGCCTCTACGCCCTCCACGCTGACCCTCGATTCCGCGCTTTTCACACCTCCTGCCTGCCACGCCGTGCCGGACGGTGGAAAGGAAAGATGCCTGCCGAATGGGCACTTGCGGATGCTAAGATCTCGGACGCCGAGACGATCGAAGAAGCAATCTCCTGGCTTGAGCCGAAGGAGCGCATGGCAATTCTGCTCGATCCGGTTCTTGTTTTACGCTTCGCTTCACTCCCAAAGGGCCCGCCTTGCCCAGATGCGATTGCATCGGCGGGTTAGGATGCATCCAGGCTGATCCCTGAAGGCTCGTTCTCGCCTCAAATTCAGACGACACCGCAGCAACTTCCCTTCCGCGCTCCTCGGATGCTGGCCCACCGGGACCGACCTGCCGGTGCTGCCCCATGCATCCCGCGGTTATGTCACACACCTGCAACATAAATTGGCAATGACTGCCGCGCGCGAGCTGCAACGGCTGCGGCGCAAAAGAATCTCGAGTAGCGGTTCGAAGGAAATTCCGCCGCATGGGGCCGCCGGCCCGTTGTCCGCGCGCCCGCGGCTTGAGGGAGGAGGCAAATGGGGGAAGAGGTTAAGAAGGATACGATCACCAAGGCTTATGCCCGGTGGGCGCCGGTCTACGATGTTGTCTTCGGCCCAGTCTTCGAGCATGCCCGGCGCAGGGCGATTGCTGCCGCAGAGCGCACAGGCGGCCGCATTCTTGAGGTTGGGGTCGGCACCGGGCTCTCGCTTCCCTACTATACCGGTGAAAGCCAGCTCGTCGGCGTCGATCTTTCCGAGCCGATGCTGCGCAAGGCGCATGCGAGAGTCAGCGGTTTGGGATTGCGCAATGTCGAAGGTCTCTTAGTGATGGATGCCCAAAAAATGGCATTCCCCGATAACTCCTTCGACGTCATCGTCGCACAATATGTCGTCACCACCGTGCCCGATCCCGAGGCCGCCCTCGATGAGTTTATCCGCGTCCTGCGGCCTGGCGGCGAAATTGTTCTGGTGAGCCGGATCGGCGCCGACCGGGGATTGCGCCGGGTCATTGAAAAGCGATTTACGCCGATCACCCGCCGGCTTGGCTGGCGGCTCGAATTCCCTTGGGCGCGCTATGCGAGCTGGGCCGAGCGCAAAGAAAGCGTGCGCGTGGTTGAGCATACACCACTTGCGCCGTTCGGCCATTTCTCCCTGATCCGTTTCGCAAAGACAAAATCCGTGTCCGCAGTACAGATCGACGAAGATACGGTTGAAGCGGAGGCGGCCGCCGAAATCGCCTAATGCCGCGCTCTTTGATCGCGGCGCTAGCTCCGGCAATCCACAGAATACCCGTGCCGGAGTGCCGTTGTGCTCAAACTGTCATATTCCGCAAATATAGGGGCGGGTTTCCGGGAAAGCTTGTAAAGAGGGGAGATCAATGACCGGATTTTTGGAAGATCTCAAAACGCAACGCTGGGACGATCACCGCTTTTATCATCACAGCCGCATCAATCAGTCGCTGCATTTGTTCAGCGCGATCAGTTTCCTGTGCACCTACGTGCTTGTGTTCCTCAATCCCGTTGCGGCAGCATTGGCAGGCTGGCTTGGCGCGATGACGAGCCGGCAAATCGGCCACTTCTTTTTCGAGCCGAAGGGCTACGATCACGTCAATCGGGCCACCCACGAATATAAGGAGGAAGTCAAAGTCGGGTATAATCTCAGGCGCAAGGTCGTGCTGATGGGCATATGGGCGCTATCGCCGCTCGTTTTGTATCTCAACCCGACGCTGTTCGGTATCTTCGAGGCGCATGGCAACAGGGCCGAATATGTGCGCCATATCGGTCAACTCTGGCTGTTCCTTGCTGCCGCTGGGCTAATCTTCCGGACCGTCCAGCTGTTCTTTATCCGGGATGTTCGAACGGGGCTCGTGTGGATGACCAAAATCCTCACCGATCCGTTTCACGATATAAAACTCTACCACAAGGCTCCCGTCTATCTGCTCCGCGGGGAGCTTCTCGACACAATGGCGCATGAGCAGCGCCGTCTGGGTTGACTGCCTCCTAGTGAAACAGCTGCGCGAGGCGATGGGAAATCATCTCGCGCAGAATTTGACGCCGGATTGACTGGTTTGTTGCCGTGGCTTCGGACCACCACCAGCCATCTTGGCTCATGGAAGTGGCGGCGGTCACAAAGCGGTCTGCAACGGCATCGAAATCGGCATCCGTGTAATTTAGGCTAAAAATAAGCCTTCCCGTGCCAATCCAGCTGAGCGCCAGGCCTTGGGAGCGCAGGTAATACTGGAACATCCAATTGTAGCGCGATGGGCGCAGATAGAGAACGCTCCAGATGGACGACATATTTTCAACCCGAACCGGGAGGCCTGCTCTTTGCAAGCGGTGATTGAGATCGTTACGCCTCCGGTTCCATAACTCGTCGAGCTTACTGTATAACTTGA
>JAFMSB010000345.1 GCA_017353815.1 Methylocapsa sp.
CAGCTTCGATGTAACGGGCGTCCATTTTATCGGGCTCGTGAATGTGGTCGATCTCAAGCCCGGCGGGCTTGGCAATCTCGGCCAAGAGCAGCTCGAATGGCTCGAAAAAGATCTTGCGCATCGCCCGGCGTCGACCCCCATTGTCGTCTTTGCCCATGTCCCCTTGTGGGCGGTCTACCCGCAATGGGGCTGGGGCACGGAGGATGCCGGCCAGGCGCTCGCCTATCTCAAGCGCTTCGGCTCGGTCACCGTTCTCAACGGCCACATCCATCAGGTGATGCAGAAGGTTGAAGGCAATGTGACCTTCCACACCGCGATGTCCACGGCCTTTCCGCAGCCCGTGCCGGGGACCGCGCCCGCGCCGGGACCCATGAAGGTCGAGGACGCAAAGCTGCGCACTTTACTCGGCACGACCAGCATCGCCTTCAAGCGCGGGCAGAAGCGCCTTGCCATCATCGATACGCCTTTGGAGGGATGATGCCATGACAACCCGCATGATCTTTTGGACACGCCTCGCCCTTTTTCTGGTATTTGCCGCAATCGCGATTTTGCTTGCCTGGATGCAGGCCGCGCGCGCCGGGGATGCCATGGTGCGAATTACGAATTTCACCTTCGATCCGCCCGTGTTGCGGGTGAAAGCCGGGACGGCGGTCACCTGGACCAATGAGGACGATATCCCTCACACCGTCGCCGCGGCGGAGCGCGCTTTTAGGTCTAAAGCCCTCGACACCGGCGACAAATACACCTTCACATTCGCCGCGCCCGGAGCTTACAAATATTTTTGCTCGCTTCATCCGCATATGACGGCAACGATCCTCGTGGAGGGTGCGGCGGGCGCGATGTGACGAGCGGAGCGGCAGTGAGGATTGGGTTCGGCGCCCGGCAAACCCGGCGCGACGCGGCCGCCAGCGGCGCTGGCGAAGATGAGGAGACCAAGGCGAACCGCTTTAGGGCGCTCGCCTTGCCGCATCTCAATGATGTCTACACCCTTGCCCGCTACCTGCTGCCGCGCGCCGATGCCGAAGACGCCGTGCAGGAATGTTTTTTGCGCGCCTTTCGTTATTTTGGCAGCTTTGGCGGCGGGCCGGTAAAACCTTGGCTGCTCGCGATCTTGCGCAATGTGGCCCGCTCGCAGCGGGCGGGCGCGGCCAGCTTGGTGTTCGGCGAAGAGCTTTCTGTTGGCGGCGCGGCGCAGGAACTTCCGCCGCTTTGGGGCGAGGCCCCCGAGTCTCCCGAGACGAGCCTTATTAAGCGCGAGGATGCGGTCCGGCTCCGGCAGCTCATCGCCGGCCTGCCCGCCGAATTCCGCGAGGTGCTCGTCTTGCGCGAGCTCAACGATCTTTCCTACCGCGAGATCGCGCAAGTAACCGGCGCGCCCGAGGGCACGGTGATGTCGCGGCTCGCTAGGGCACGCAAGATGCTGCGCGAGGCGCTCGAAGCCCAGGAGGAGAAAGCATGAATTGCGATGAGGCTAGAGACCTCATGCACCCCTTGCTTGATGGCGAGCTTGACGCAAAGCACGCGCGCGCGGTCGAGGTGCATGCGGAAGGCTGCACCGGTTGCGCCGCGGAGCTTTCGAGCCTGCGCGATTTGCAGAAGACGATTTTTGCGGCGCAATTGTGCTACCCGGCGCCCGAGTCTTTGCGCCTGAGGATCGAGCGCGCTTTGCCTCGGCCTGCAATTCGGCCGAGCCGGCGCGAATGGCTCCAGGGCTTTGCCCTTGGCGCGGGTCTATCGGCTATTGCCGCTTCCGGCGTTTTCGTCGCGGTCCTGCGCGAGGACAAGGAGAGCCCCATTCTCTCCGATATCGTCTCGGCGCATCTGCGCGCACTCGAGCCGGATCACTTGACCGATGTCCCGTCATCCGACCGGCACAGCGTAAAACCCTGGTTTAATGGGAAGGTTGACGCCGCCCCGCCGGTTCCCGATTTATCAGCCGAAGGGTTTGCGCTAATCGGCGGGCGGCTCGATGCGATCGGCGGCAAGATGGTGGCGGCGATCGTCTACAAAAAGCGCGCCCATATTATCAATCTGTTTGTGGCGCCCGGGGCTGCCGGGGAGCGGCTGCCCGCGATCGAGAAGGCGCAGGGCTTTAATGTCCGCCATTGGACGGAGGATGGCGTTTCGCTCTTTGCGATCAGCGACCTCAACGCCGCCGAGCTCGCAGACTTCGCCGCCGCATTCTCCGCCGCCGCCGCGCAGACGGGGAAATAAGGAGATTTCTGTGGTGCAAGCTATTATAACCGCTTGCAGGGACCATAGGTTTGCGGTAATTTGAGGCTCGCATCGTCCCATATCGGAATTGGATAAGCGCCCAGAGAAACAACTTAGAGGCGGTAATCTGTTGTTGCTAATTGAAAATAGTTCATTCATTTAGTCATTTTTTCAATGAGTTTCCGATTTCTTCACACTGCCGATCTCCAGATTGGCAAGGGCTTTGGACAGTTTCCGCCCGATGTCGCGGGCGCAATGCGTTCCCAACGTCTTGAAACGCTGAAGCGCATAGCAACTCTCGCTCGCGATCGTTGCGTGGATGCGGTGCTAGTTGCGGGCGACTGCTTCGATGACGTGGCGGTTGCGGATGAAACTTTGAGGCGGTTCAAGTTTGCTCTCGAACCTTTTCGGGGGACTTGGGTGCTTCTGCCGGGAAACCATGATCCTGCGATCGCCGAGTCCCCATGGAGCCGGCTCAGGCGACTTACTCTTCCCCCGAACGTAATCATTGCTGACGAACCCGCTCCTCTTACCATCGGCGATAAGGCCGTTGTCCTGCCGGCGCCTAAGCGCCGCCGGCATGATGTAACTGACCTTAGCGAATGGTTCGATACTGCGGTTACCGGCGATCACTTGATCCGGATTGGGCTTGCCCATGGCTCGGTGCGTGAGGCGTTGCCCGAGAAAAGCGAGGCGGCCAATCCCATTGCTCGCGACC
>JAFMSB010000346.1 GCA_017353815.1 Methylocapsa sp.
AACGGCGGATATCCAGACCAGCGAAATCCTTGAGTCCATGGGCCGGCCCGAGGAAGCGACCAAATATCTCAAGCGGGTGGTCGAGGAGAACCCGGGCAGCGAGGACGCTCTCTCCGCGCTTGGCAATCTTCAGCGCGCGCATAAGCAATATGCAGAAGCCATCGACACCTATTCGCGCGTGCTGGCCAAAGCGGCGGCGCCGCAAAAGAGCGATTGGCCGATCTTTTATTTCCGCGGCATTTCTTATGAGCGCGAAAAAAAATGGCCGCAAGCAGAGGCCGATTTGCTGCAAGCGCTCGCGCTCTTTCCCGACCAGCCTCTGGTGCTGAATTATCTCGGCTATAGCTGGGTTGATCAGGGGATGAATCTGGATGAGGCTTTCGGTATGCTGCAACGGGCTGTCGAATTGCGCCCAACCGATGGCTATATCGTCGATAGTCTCGGCTGGGCAAACTACAAGCTCGGCCGCATCGACGAGGCGGTAAAGCAGCTCGAACGCGCGATCGACCTCAAACCCTCAGACCCGGTGATCAACGATCATCTCGGCGATGCCTATTGGCGGGCAGGGCGTAAGCTCGAAGCCCATTTCCAATGGAACCACGCCCGCGATCTCGACCCCGAGCCTGACGATAAGGACAAGATCTTGCGCAAGATCGCACATGGCCTCGACAACGACCCCATTCCGCCGGCGGCTCAGGCCGAAGGGAAGAAACGGAATGGCGGCTGAGGCGCCTTTTGGGCGCCACCTAGCGCCGGGAATGCGCCGCTGGCAGAGCGGCAGATCCTCGCGCGCCCTTCCACCTGAGCCCTGAGTATCCCTTTGCCTCCGCTTTTGACCGGGCGCGCGCCGGCCAAAATCAATCTGACCCTGCACATCACGGGCCGCCGCCCTGACGGGTGGCACACCCTCGAAAGCCTCGTCGTATTCTCGCGAGGCGGCGATACGGTCACGCTCGCACCTGGCGAGCCGCTCAGTCTCTCGATTGAAGGTCCAAGCTCCGCGGCCGCCGGAACAACCGAGGACAACCTCATTTTGCGGGCGGCGCGGCATTTTGCGGATCGCTGCCCCGGCGCCAAGCTCGGCGCTTTCCACCTGCTGAAGCGGCTGCCGGTGGCGGCCGGGCTTGGCGGAGGATCGTCGGATGCGGCGGCCGCGCTGCGGCTGCTTGCGCGCGCAAATGCACTTTCGCTCGAAGACGAGCGGATCGCCGGGGCCGCCGATGCAACCGGGGCGGATGTCCCGGTCTGCCTTTCTCGCCGCGCGCGCATGATGCGCGGCATTGGCGAGCAGCTCGGGCCTCCCCTCGCTTTGCCGCCGCTCATCGCGCTGTTGGTCAATCCGGGCGTGCCGCTCGCAACGAAAAGCGTGTTCGCGCGCATGAACATTGCCCCCGGCGCCGCGGCGGGGTTTGGCAAGCATCCCGAAATATACCCGGACATGCCGGCCGGTGCTTTGATGGCCGTCTTGCGTAAGGCCCGCAACGATATGGAGCCTGCCGCCTGCCTGCTCGCCAAGGTCATTGGCGATGTGCTCGCGGTTCTCTCGGCTGCCCCCGGCTGCCAACTCGTGCGGATGTCGGGATCGGGGACGACCTGTTTTGCAGTCTTTCCCGATTGCCGCTTTGCCGCGCGTGCACGGAAAGCGATTTTGCGCGCGCATCCGTCCTGGTGGACGAAGATCTGCGTCTTGAATTGAGGCTCGCTCCGTTTTTAAGATTTCGCTTTGCGGTGAAGCCGCGGGTCGAGCGCAAATGACTCTTGCAGCTTGATCGAATAGGCGCCTGCCGCCGCCGCGGCGATAAAGATCAGGTTCCAGCTGTGGGTCGATACGGCGCTCGGTATCAGCACGAATTTGTGCTGAGCGAGCAGGCTATTTCCAAAAGCCTGCTGCCTTGCGTCCGGGATCCCGGGGCGAAGCCAGCCGGGATCGGGCACGCTCTCGACCACATGGACGCCGCGCGGATCGGTTATCGTGACGGCTGTTAGGACGTGCGCGACCTTATCGAGCGCATGAAAGCCGGTGTGGACGGCAATTTCAAGTATGGCGGTTGCCGGATCGATGGAACAATAAACGGCGCGGACACCCTTGGAGTTCCAGCGCCCGCCCGCTCGATAAGCGCCGTCTCCGAGGTCCCAGGATTTTGCGTAGTCCGCTTGATCGAGCCGCCAGGCGACGAGTTCATCGCCGCCAAGAGGTGCAGGCAGCGGCGTCACGCATAAACGCCATATTCAAGGCGCTCCAACAGATCCTCGACGAGTCTGGCACCCGCGGGTGTTGCCAAGAGATCGATCGGACGGCGCTGGTTGAGCCCGATCGCCGGGCGATCGAGCCAATTTTCCGCCTCTTCCTTCGAGCCGAGCACCGCGGTTGCCTTGGCGACGATCTCGGCAAACTTCCAAATTCGCCCGCTTTGCTCGCCGCTCAAATGCCTCGATGGCGCATCCTTGTGGCGATGGACCGTGCGCAGGCTCATCCCGATTGCCTTCTCGAAGGCGCCGGACTTCTCGATCGCAAGACTGCCGATAAAAGTCTTTAGCGCCTCGCCCGGCAATCCTTTCGATAGCATCTCATGGGCGTCGAGCGCGCTGTTGAGCCTGTGGTGGAGAACCCTTCTGCCTCCAAGTAGCTCTGCCACCTCCTTAAGTTTGGCCGCTTCTTCTGTCTGTGCTTCGCCTTCCGCCCGCGGCTGTTGGCGCGCGCCGGCCTGCATTTTGTGCCCCGCGCGCGCAGGCAGAGCCGCCTTTGCGGGACGCGTTCTCGCCGCCTCCGCAAAGACCGCAGCGGCCGAAGATTTTTTGGAGATCGCCATTGAAAAGCTCTGTCAACTGTCTTTTTTTATATGACAGATGCCTCACCCCCTTTCAAGACTGCACTACACGAACATGCTCGGATCATTTGTGCCGCCCAGGCGCGCTTTCCGCT
>JAFMSB010000347.1 GCA_017353815.1 Methylocapsa sp.
GTCGTTGCCTGAAAGCCCGAGGCCCACTTAAGCTTTCCCCCATCGAGGAGTTTCATATGGCAGCCAAAGAGCTCCGCTTTTCGTCCGATGCCCGTGATCGTATTTTGCGCGGCGTCGAGATTCTCAATAACGCGGTCAAGGTTACACTCGGCCCCAAGGGGCGGAACGTCGTCATGGAGAAATCCTATGGCGCGCCGCGGATCACCAAGGACGGCGTGACCGTTGCCAAAGAGATTGAACTTGCCGACAAATTCGAGAATTTGGGCGTGCAGCTCATCCGGGAAGTCGCCTCGAAGCAGCACGACGCCGCCGGCGACGGAACCACCGCGGCGACCATTCTCGCCTCCGCCATCGTCAGGGAGGGCACCAAGGCGGTTGCGGGGGGTCTCAACCCGATGGATCTGAAGCGGGGCATCGATTTCGCAGTTGCCGCCGTTGTCGCCGATCTTAAAAAGAACTCAAAAAAGGTCACCGCGAACGACGAGATCGCCCAAGTCGGCACGATTTCGGCCAACGGCAACAAGTCGATTGGCCAAATGATCGCAAACGCCATGCAGAAGGTCGGCAATGAAGGCGTCATCACGGTCGAGGAGGCAAAGAGCCTGGAGACCGAACTCGATGTCGTCGAAGGCATGCAGTTTGACCGCGGCTATCTCTCCCCCTATTTCATCACGAATGCCGAGAAGATGATCGCCGAGCTCGAAGAGCCATACATTCTCGTCCATGAGAAGAAGCTATCTTCGCTGCAACCTTTGCTGCCGCTCCTCGAGGCGGTGGTTCAGACCGGCAAGCCGCTCCTCATCGTCGCCGAGGATGTCGAGGGCGAGGCGCTTGCGACGCTCGTCGTCAACAAGCTTCGCGGCGGCCTGAAGGTCGCAGCTGTCAAGGCTCCGGGGTTCGGAGATCGCCGCAAGGCCATGCTGGAAGATATCGCGATTCTGACGGCAGGCCAGATGATTTCGGAAGAGCTTGGCATTAAGCTTGAGAATGTGACTGTGGGGATGCTCGGCCGCGCCAGGCGGGTTCGCATTGAAAAGGAAGCGACCACGATCATCGACGGGGCCGGCCAAAAAAAGGACATCGAGGCGCGGATCGCCCAGATCAAATCGCAGATTGGCGATACAACTTCGGACTATGATCGCGAGAAGCTGCAAGAGCGCCTCGCTAAGCTTGCCGGCGGAGTTGCCGTAATCAAAGTCGGTGGGGCAACCGAAGTCGAAGTGAAGGAACGGAAAGACCTTGTCGAGGATGCGCTCAACGCAACCCGCGCGGCCGTCGAGGAAGGCGTGCTGCCGGGGGGCGGCGTGCCGCTCCTGCGGGCCATCAAGGCGCTCGATGGCATCAAGGTCGAGAACTCTGACCAGAAGACTGGAGTTGAGATCGTGCGAAAGGCGATCCAGGCTCCAGCACGCCAGATCATCGATAACGCCGGCGGGGACGGCAGTGTGGTGGTGGGCAAGCTCATCGAAGCCAATGAATATGGCTATGGCTTTGACGCTCAGACCGACGAATACGGCGACCTCATCGCACGCGGCATCATAGACCCAACCAAGGTCGTGCGCACCGCGCTCCAGGACGCCGCATCGGTGGCGGGCCTGATCGTCACTACCGAGGCGACGATCACCGAGCTTCCGAAAAAGGAAGCTCCGATGCCCCCCCCGCCCGGTGGGATGGATTACTGAACCGCTCCGTTTGCCCAGGTGCACGCCGCGCCGGAGTGGGCGACGGTCCGGTCAACGGCGACTCTCGGAAACGTGCTGCACCGGCTTTCTTCTCTCGAGCGAGATCCGTGGCAGTCCCTTTATATTAAGATTAGCAGGTTGCTGAAAAAACCGAGTTTTGGGGCGGATTTGGCGATGAGTTTGGGCGAGCACAAGAGGATGCTTCGCATTATTTCGCATCAAGCACCGGATTTGTTGAGTATGCTGCCTGCAATTTGATGCGCCAGAGACAGTCATCGTGTTGTCGCCAAAATCTTCGGAATGCGGATGAGATTGTAGGCCGCAGCGGTCAGGACAAAAAACCATTCGGCGAGTCCACGGCCGCAATGCCGGGTCTTGCGCAGGCCGCCGGTGGTTTTCATCCAGCCGGATGGCTCTTCGATCCGCTCGCGCTTGATCCGCTGATGCGATAGCCGGGATGCCGGGCCGTGCGCCCGTCGATCGCCGGGCGCCGGTTTGTATCGTTCTGCGCGGCGTGAGGCGTACAGCCGCGCGTGCGGCAGCCGGCGGCGAGTCCGGCGGTGTCAGAGGTCTTGCCGGCGCCCGCGGTGCGGCCGGGCTTGGCATTGTCCTTGATCATGTCAAGCGCGGTCTCGCGCCGCCATGCCGTTGGCCCCGGTCAGCCGCGCATCGACGATGAGGCCGTTGCGGTTCTCCATCATCAGGTGTCCCATATGACAGAGCTTGGCCTCCTGGCCGGCGCCTTTGCGCATGAGCCGCGCGCCGGGACCGGTGGTCGAGGCATGCGTATCGTTTTTGCGCTTCTCGCCATGGAAGCCGCGTCCGGCGTTGCGCCCGCCGTTCCCATCCTTGGGCGGCCGGGTGTCTTCGGGCACGAAGCTCTTCATGCTGGCCCAGGTCTCGATCAGCGTGCCATCCGCCGAGACGTGCTCGCTGGAAAGCGGCCTGCGAACCTGCGGCAGACTGAGGACGCTCGCAAAGAATTTGGCTGCGATGCCGCCGTCAAGCAGGCGGTCCCGGTTTTTGCAGAATACCGCCGCGTCCCGCACCGGACCATCCGCCGAAAGCCCGGCGAACCAGCGGAACAGAAGGTTGTAGTTGAGTTGCTCCATCAGTTGCCGCTCCGGGCGCACCGTGTCGAACGCTTGCAGCAGCAGGGCTCGCAACCGCCGCTGCGGCGGGACCGGCGGCCGTCCCTCGCGCGCATACAGCGAGGCAAAAGCTCGCGGCAAGTCCCTC
>JAFMSB010000348.1 GCA_017353815.1 Methylocapsa sp.
TTGGCGGAGAGGGAGGGATTCGAACCCCCGATAGGCTTGCGCCTATGCCGCATTTCGAGTGCGGTGCTTTCAACCGCTCAGCCACCTCTCCGAGCTGTGCGGGCGATACCATGCGCAGCGCCCGCCGCCAAGCCTCCCTGCTCAGGGAGCAGCGTCCTGCAAAGCCCCCTGCTTCAAGTGCTCCGGATGCGGCATGAGCACGATGTTGTAACCGAGATCGACGTGGTGGATCTCGCCCGTCACACCGCTCGAGAGCTCCGAAAGCAGATAAAGCGCCGCCCCGCCGATATCGGCAAGATCGAGGCTTCGCCTGAGAGGCGCATGCGCTTTTTGGAAATTAAACATGACCCGCCCGTCGGCAATCCCCGCTCCCGCGAGCGTCCGGACGAGCCCTGCCGATATCGCATTGATCCTGATCCCCTTTGGTCCGAAATCGGCGGCAAGATAGCGTACGCTTGCCTCGAGTGCCGCCTTGGCGACGCCCATCACATTATAATTGGGCATGACCCTCCTTCCCCCTTCAAAGGTCAGGGTCAACAGAGCGCTGCCCGGCGGCATGATCTGGCTCGCGCAGCGCGCGAGTTCGGTAAAAGAGAATGCGGAGATCAGCATCGTCCGCAAAAAATTTTCCCGCGTCGTGTCGGCGTAGCGGCCTTTGAGTCCGGCTTTGTCCGAATAAGCGATGCAATGGACGGCAAAATCGAGCCTGCCCCAAAGCTTTTCGAGCGATGCGAAAAGCTTCTCGACCGAGGCCGCATCCTCGACATCGCAAGGGTGGATGAAGGCCGCCCCGAGGCTTTCCGCGAGCGGCTTCACGCGCTTGCCAAGTGCCTCGCCCTGGTAGGCGAAGGCGAGTTCCGCGCCATGTTCATGGAGCGATTTGGCAATGCCCCAAGCAATCGAGCGGTCGTTGGCGACCCCCATAACGAGGCCGCGCTTGCCACACAACAAGCCTCCGGGAGCGGGCATCGCGCGGCCCTCAGGCGTCGGCATGTTTGAGAACAATGCTGGCGTTCGTGCCGCCAAAGCCAAAGGAATTCGAAAGCACGGCGCGCAGGTGCACTCCGTCGCGCCGCTCGCGCACGATATCGATATCCTCAAACGCCGGATCGAGTTCGTCGATATTGGCGCTTTCGCAAATAAAGCCGTTTTGCATCATCAGGAGCGAGTAGATCGCTTCTTGCACGCCGGTTGCGCCGAGCGAGTGGCCGGTCAAGGACTTCGTTGCCGAAATGGGCGGACATTTCTCGCCCGAGCCAAAAACCTCCTTGAGTGCCTCGATTTCCCTGAGGTCACCGACGCCCGTGGAGGTCGCATGCGGATTGACATAGTCGACCGGCGCCTTCGCGGCCTCGAGCGCCATGCGCATGCAGCGCACCGCGCCCTCGCCGGAGGGCGCGACCATATCGAAGCCATCCGAAGTGAGGCCATAGCCCGCGATCTCGCCATAGATCTTGGCGCCGCGCGCTTTCGCACGTTCGAGCTCTTCGAGAACCAGCACCCCCGCGCCCCCCGCAATCACGAAACCATCCCGGTTTTTATCATAAGCGCGCGAGGCAGCAGCCGGGCGGTCGTTGTAGGCCGAGGACATGGCGCCCATCGCGTCGAACAGCACCGAAAGGGTCCAATCGAGCTCCTCGCATCCGCCGGCAAACATGATATCCTGCTTGCCATATTGGATCATCTCATAAGCATTGCCGATGCAATGATTGGACGTCGCGCAGGCGGACGAGATCGAGTAGTTGACTCCTTTGATCTTGAACCAGGTGGAAAGACTGGCGGATGCGGTCGAGGACATCGCCTTCGGCACGGCAAAAGGGCCAATTTTCTTAGGCCCTTTGGCCCTTGTGACGTCGGCCGCCTCGACGATCGTGCGGGTGGATGGCCCCCCCGAGCCCATGATAATGCCGGTGCGCTCATGCGAGACTTCTTTAGGAGATAGACCGGCATCCCGGATGGCCTGTTCCATGGCGATGTGGTTCCAGCCGGTGCCTCCGGCAAGGAAACGCAGCGCCCGCCGGTCGACGGCATCGGCCGGATCGAGCATGGGCGCGCCGTGGACCTGGCTGCGGAAGCCGAGTTCGGCATATCTTTCTGCCTTTACGATTCCGGATCTGGCCTCGCGCAAGGAAGCGAGCACCTCCTGGGTATTGTTCCCAATTGAGGAGACGATGCCCATGCCGGTGACGGCGACGCGACTCATAATTTGAAAAACTCCTGCGTGACGCTGCGGATCGAGGCCGCCGGGGCAGCTGCATGTCGCTGGCCAAACAGCCCGCGCGGGCTCAAGCGGCCGGGGCGGCCTTAAAGAGACCTACGCGCAAGTCCTTTGCTTCATAAATACGCGATCCGTCCGCATCCAGCCAGCCGTCCGCAATGCCGAGGACCAGCTTCGTCTTAAACACGCGCTTTAAATCGACCCCATAGGTCACCCGCTTGACGCTTGGCAAGACCTGATCGGAAAACTTGACCTCGCCGACCCCAAGCGCGCGGCCGCGCCCGGTCAGCCCAAGCCAGCCTAGGTAAAAACCAAGGAGCTGCCATAAGGCGTCCAAACCAAGGCAGCCTGGCATTACGGGGTCCCCCTTAAAGTGGCAGCCGAAGAACCAGAGGTCGGGCTTAACCGCATATTCCGCAACGACCCCGCCCTTGCCATTGGCGCCGCCCTGCTCGGAGATATCCGCGATCCGGTCGAACATCAAAAGCGGAGGCAGGGGCAACTGCGGATTGCCCGGGCCGAACAACTGACCCCGGCCGCAAGCAATGAGATCTTCATACTCGAAATTGGCGCGCCGCTCAGTCATGACCGTTTCATTCGCCCCTCTCCCCATCCTTAGCCGTTTGGGCTCGTTCCGGCGCGGCCCGCGGCCTTCTAACACAGAGGCTGCAGCGCCGGAAGCCGCCAAGAAGCTCAGGCCT
>JAFMSB010000349.1 GCA_017353815.1 Methylocapsa sp.
AAAAGCATGCCGGAACGCACGAGCACTGCAGGGTCTGCGCCGCCGAATGCCGCCGCTGCGAGGAGGCGTGCACCGGAGCCCTCCGGAGCGTGCATTAGGAGACGCCGCGAGGCCTCGGCCCGGCGGGGAGCAGTCCGGGCCCTTAGGGGCGCAAGACAATTGCCCGCAGCATCGCGGATAATGCCCGCTTTCGCGAACCGTTTCGCACTTATAGGAAATGCGCGGGCATTCTGGGATGCAAACCAGCCGTATCCTTCCTGCCGCCGCAGGCGTGGGCGCTGCGGGCGCATCTCGGGCCGCGGATTGAAGAGCTAGGCATCGCCATCCTCGCCATCGAGCTCGCCGGCCTCAATACCGTTTATTCTCGCCCTGAGCATGTTGGAAGGCTTGAAAACCATGACCCGGCGCTCGGTAATTGGGACCTCGACGCCCGTTTTTGGATTTCGCCCTATCCGCTCGGATTTGGACCGGATGGAAAACCTCCCAAAAGAAGACAGTTTGACCGCCTCCCCTGCCGCCAAAGTATTTGCCAGCTCGTCCAGCAAGGCTTCCACGAGAAGCGCCGATTCTTTGCGCGAGAGGCCAATTCGCCGGTAGACGGCTTCCGCAAGATCGGCCCTCGTGATGGTCCGCCGGGAGCCGGAGGCATGTACGAAAAGCTCGCGAGCCGCAGTTCCAGCGCCTTGCTCGATACGAACGCTCCCAGACTCCGCCATTATCGAACCCCGTCGTCTGATCGCAGGCCAGAAATCCGGCCTGAGCGTCAATTCGCTATGCGGAAAGAGCGAGACTGGAACAAAACCGGTGCCAAAGCAAGACGGCTTTGGGGCATGATTTGGTGCAAATTTCACCAGCGGATGAGCGCGGATGCCCAAGTGAAACCTCCGCCCATCGCCTCAATCATCACCAGATCGCCGCGCTTTATCCGGCCATCGCCGCGCGCAACCGCAAGTGCGAGCGGAATGGAGGCCGCCGAGGTGTTCCCATGCAAGTCGATTGTCACGACGACTTTGTTTGGCGCTATCCCAAGCTTTTCCGCCGAGGCATCAATGATCCGGCGGTTGGCCTGATGGGGAACAAACCAATCGAGGTCGCCGGCGCATGTTCCGGTCGCCGCAAAAGCCTGCGAGACCACATCGGTCACCATGCCGACGGCGTGGCGGAAGACTTCCCTGCCCGCCATCCGCAAGTGCCCAGTTGTTTGCGTCATGGACGGGCCGCCATCGACATAGAGCTTATCGCGGTGACGCCCGTCCGAGCGAAGCTGGGTTGTGAGAACGCCGCGGTCGCTCGAAGTTCCAGCGCCTTCCCGCGCTTCGAGGACCAAAGCCCCGGCGCCGTCGCCGAACAACACGCATGTCCGCCTGTCTGTCCAATCAAGCAGACGGGAAAATGTCTCCGCGCCCACTACAAGGGCGCGCTTGTGCGATCCCGAGGTAAGGAATTTATCCGCGGCGGCAAGAGCGAATATGAAACCGGAGCAGACCGCCTGCAGATCGAAGGCCGCGCCATTCGTCATGCCAAGCATGGCCTGGATTTGGGTTGCCGTGGCCGGAAAGGTGTAGTCGGGCGTCGAGGTTGCAACGAGCACGAGATCGAGGTCTTGAGGCTTTAGCCCCGCCTCGCCGAGAGCGGCCTCAGCCGCAAGAAGCCCAAGCCGCGACGTTGGCTCGTCCTCGGCAGCGACATGGCGTTGCTTGATCCCCGTGCGCTGTATGATCCACGCATCCGTGGTGTCGAGCGTTTTCTCGAGATCGGCATTGCTGACGATACGTTTGGGCAAGCAGGACCCGGCTCCAAGGACGACCGAACGGAGCAGAAGGTTCGATGCACGCGACACGCGATTATCCATCTGTTGGAGGCCGCTCATGGAACAGAGTTCTCCGCCATTGGCGCAGTCCCGGAAGTTTCGGGCCTCAAGGCAGCTGTATGCGCGATTTCCGGATGAGCCAGAGGAAGCGACCTGCGTATTTTGCTCAGCAGCTGGTTGCGGGCCATAATATAGCCGGTCTCCACCGCACGCGCCGTCCCGATTGCATCGGAGCCCCCGTGGCTCTTGATAACGAGGCCATTGAGGCCGAGAAACACCCCGCCATTGACGTTGCGGGTATCCAGTTTGGCTTTGATGGCCTCAAGCGCGTGCCGGGCAAAGAAGTAGCCCAGCCGGGCGAGGAAGTCCCGGCTAAGCTCGGCGCGAAGATATTGGCCCATTTGGCTTGCCGTTCCTTCCGCGGCCTTTAGCGCGATATTTCCGGTAAAGCCTTCCGTGACCACGACGTCGACCGTCCCCTTGCCAATGCCATCGCCCTCAACGAAGCCGTGATAGGCAAAGTTGGGAAATTTCCGCTCCCGGAGCAGCTGCGACGCCAATTTGACCTCGTCGTTTCCTTTGACCTCTTCAACGCCAATATTGAGCAAGCCAACGGCTGGGCTTTCGACGCCAAGAACAATTCGCGCCATCTCGCTGCCCATGACCGCGAGATCAACGAGATGCTGCACACCGCCGCCGATCGTCGCGCCGAGGTCAAGAACAATGGATTGACCGCGAAGCGTCGGCCAGACTGCGGCAATCGCGGGGCGGCCGATGGGCGGCATCATGTGCAGGCACGTTTTCGCCATTGCCATCAAAGCGCCGGTGTTGCCGGCAGAGACTGCGACATCGGCCTCGTTTTTTTTCACTGCCTCGATCGCCAGCCACATCGACGAAGTCCGCCGCCCGGCGCGCAACGCTTGGCTGGGCTTCGCATCCATGCGGACCGAAACATCGGTGTGGTGAACATGCGAAGCCCCGGAAAGCTCCGGCTCCAAGGCGAGGAGCGGCCGGATTTTTGCGGCATCGCCAAAAAATACAAACTCGGCGTCGCGGTGCATGCGCAGAGCGCGGGCAGCGCCTGGGACGGTCACC
>JAFMSB010000047.1 GCA_017353815.1 Methylocapsa sp.
CTCTGAACGAACAAGAGCGCAATCAAGAGAGGTTCATAAAACGGACGTTTGAAGCACAGCAGAAACTCATTGACGAAGGAGATACGATGGTTGAAAAGCTAGAGCGGGCTATTGATCAGCGACTTTCAAGTTTAACTGAAGGAAAATCGTTCTAAAACGGCTTTGACAAAGTGCGTGGCAACGCAACGGAAGTTCGCGAAATGGTGGCGACCGGTGCAAAAGTAACGGACCCAATACAGCCCACCCAAATGCTCGCTGCGTGCGGCCAATCGGCGGTGGCTCAGCCGCCCCTCTATTCGAGCGGACCTTACTTCGAGGATCCTTTCCGCCAAAAAGATGAGTGATCGAGGCAGCGCCGCCGCCCAATCCCAATTGCACCAAGAGATCGCTCAAGCTTACAAAGTTGAGACGAAACTCTGTTTTCCGCTTGTAAAGTTTTGGGCCGGAACCGGACAAAAATGTTTCACGTGAAACATTTTTAGAATTATTATAACTTCTCGCTCCTCGCCGGCTTGTGGGTTTGTGCGCGGTGGCGGCCTCCGTTTCGCGCCGGGCACTAAAACCCTTCATAGCCCGGCAAATTCTTTGTGAGGCGCAGGTCTGAAAGCAACTGCGGCGCGACACGGACCAGCGCACGCCGGAATTTGTCGCAAAGGCAGCCCATCCTTGCTAAGACGGCGCAAATTTTCGAGCTTCCCGGAAACACCCTTGCCCTTAGTCAGCCAGAGCGCGGCGCGCATCCTTGCCCATCTCGAAGGGGCAGGTTACGCGCGCGCCGAGCCCGCCATTTTGCAGCCGGCTTCGATCTTTTTTGACTCCGGCGAGGAACTGCGCGCCCAGCTTTACCTCACAAGCGATCTTTCGGGCGCCGAATATTGCCTTCGCCCGGAATATACCATTCCGGTCCTTGCCGCCTATCTCGCAAGCCCGCTTGCCGGCAAGCCCGCGGCCTATTCCTACTGCGGGCCGGTGTTCCGCTACCGTCCCGGACTTTCGAGCGAATTCGTCCAGGCGGGCCTCGAAAATCTCGGCCGCGCGGACCGGGAGGCCGCGGATGCCGAAATCCTTGCGCTCGCGCTCAATGCCGCGGCTTCGGCGAGCAAGATCGAGCCGGTGGTGCGGATCGGCGATGCCGCGCTTTTCGCGAGGCTGCTTGAGGCGCTTGATCTCTCGGCCCAATGGCGCCGCCGCATCGCGCGCGGCCTCGCCCAGGGCAAGCCGCTTGATCTGATCTTGAACCTGGCTGCGAATGGCGGAAATGCCGCGCATTCGGACGCCGCGGCGCTCCTTGCGCGTGGCGACCAGAAAGGTGCCCGCGCGCTTGTCGAGGGTTTGCTTTCCCTCGCCGGCGCGGCCCCGGCAGGCGGCCGGACTCCTGGCGAAATCGCCAGCCGTTTTTTGGAGCAGGCGGCGCTGCGCCAAAGCGCCGCAATTTGCTCAGAAGCGTGCGCAATCATCGAGCAGTTTCTGGCCGTCGAAGGCAGACCCGGGACCGCATCAAAGCTATTGCGCGCGCTTGCCCGGGACGCGAAGCTTGATCTTTCTGCCGCGCTCGACGCTTTTGACCGCCGGCTCGATCGCATTGCAGCGCAAGGAATCGCCGGGGAAAGACTCGAATTTGCCGCGCGCTTTGCGCGCAATCTCGACTACTATACGGGCTTTATGTTCGAGGCGCGCGCGGCAGGCGCGCCGGAGCCTTTTGCCGGCGGCGGGCGCTACGACAATCTGCCGCAGTCGCTCGGGGCAAAGGAGGCCATACCCGCGGTCGGCGCCGCGATTTGGCTCGGCCGGATCGACGCAGAGGTGCAATGAGCCTGCGCGCAAAAAGACTTGTGCTTGCAATCCCTTCGAAAGGAAGACTGCAGGAAAACGCTGCCGCATTCTTCGCCCGGGCGGGGCTCGAAATTGTGCGTGGCGCGCGCGGCTATCATGGGACCTTGGCGGGTATCGCGGATGCCGAAATCGCGTTTCTTTCCGCGACCGAGATCGTCTCGGCACTGGCTGCAGGCGAGGTCCATCTTGGCATCACCGGCGAAGATCTTATCCGCGAGTTAGTCGCCATGCCGGAACAAAAGGTCGTGCTGCTGGCGCCGCTCGGCTTTGGGCACGCCGACGTCGTCGTTGCCGTGCCCCGAGCCTGGATCGACGTCAAGACCGTGGCGGATTTGGAAGATGTCGCGGCGGCCTTCCGCGCGCGGCATTTTGAGCGGATGCGGGTCGCAACCAAATACGTCCAGCTCACGCGGCGCTTTTTTGCCGAGCGCCATGTCACCGACTACCGCATCGTGGAAAGCCTCGGCGCGACCGAGGGCGCGCCCGCAGCCGGAAAGGCCGAGCTCATCGTCGACATCACGACAACGGGCGCAACTCTTGCCGCGAACGGGCTCAAAACTCTCGATGATGGCACGATTTTGCGCTCGCAAGCCAATCTCGCGGCGGCATTAGGCGCCGATTGGAATCTTGAGGCGCGCGAGCAAGCCCGGATCATCCTCTCGCGGATTGCGGCGGAGGAGGAGGCGCGCACCACACGGGAGATTTTTGCGCTGCTGCCGCGTCTCAACGATGGAATTCTCGCTCAAGCCAAGGGCCAATTTGAGGCCCGCCTGCGTTTTCATGCCGATGGCGGCCGCTTGGCACTCAATTGCCCAAAAGACAAAGCCGCGCCTCTTGCCGATTGGCTGATTGGGCAAGGCGCCTCCTATGTGAGCGTCGCGGTGCAGGACTATGTGTTCTCGGCCGTAAATCCGCTCCATGAAAGGCTCATTTCTTGCCTGCCATCCGGTCCGGATTGATTGCTGCCCGCGCTCGCCCGCCGGGGTGCGCCAAGTGCCATTCATTGCGCCACCGCGGCAACGCCATCGGCAAGTTCTTGCCACGGCATTGCGCTCAGATCGCACCCAGGCGATGCTCCGACCGCGAATATTGGCTCGAAATGCGGCTTGAATCCGAGCTCGCGCAGCAGAGCGCGCCAATAGCCGGAGAGCCGGGTGCGCCAAATGGGCTGCTCCCGGTAATTCCGGCCTTGGAACCAGAAAAAATACTCGTCGCCAAGGGGAACCAAATTTCGAAGGAAATCGCGATACCAGCCCTCGAATCCCGCCTCCGCAACAAACAGCCGACACCCATTTGAAAGAGCAACGACAAACGGCTCTTCCAAGGCATTTGAGCCCGGATTGGCAGGAATGGGCTGCATTCCATGCCGGGCAAGAAACGCCGCCATTTGCGCTTTCGCCCTCTCGGCAATCATTTCCTTTGGCACAGGATGAGTCATGGCAGCAAGGACCTTGAGCAAAAGCGTCAAGACCAGCAGGCCGCCGGCAGCAAGCCTAAGGACGAGCGACGGAGCGAGGGCGAACACCGATCAGATTGATCCCGACGATTGCATGACATTGTCAAGGTTCACTTTAATAAAAATCGCAACGGATCACGCGTCAAGGTTACGCTCGTAAATCTTATCCGGGATGCGGGAATTGGCAACCGCTCCCTGAGCGCTACATTTTTAGAAAAAGCCCGTGCGGGGCCAACCAATGCTCCAGAGCAAGCTTCGCGAAGCCCTTGCGGTCTCGCCCCAGCGGTCGCAACATATTCTGACCTCGATCCCCACGGTCATTTACGTCCTTGCCGTGACCGCCGAGGGCTTTCCGGGCGAATGGGTCAGCGACAGCGTCAAAAGGATTTTGGGCTATGAGGTCGAGGAGGCCCTGGCCGCAAACTGGTGGGTCGATTGCCTGCACCCCGAAGACAGGGAAACCGCAATTGAGAAAACCTCGGTATTGATGGCCGAGGGTCATTTGGTGCAGGAATACCGGTTCCGGTCGAAGGATGGCCATTATCTGTGGATTCAGGACGAATCGAGTCTCCTGCGCCACCCTGGTGGCCGGCCAAACGAGATCATCGGGTTCTGGACTAACATTACGCCGCTCAAGCAAGCCGAGGAGCAGGCGGCGCGCGCCCGCGATCTTGAAGTCGAGATCGGCTTCAAAATCCAGCAAAGCCTTTTGCTCGATCAGCCGCCGCGGGATTTCCCGGGCGCAAGGGTCGCGGCGCTGACGATTCCCTCGCAGCGGATCAGTGGCGATTTTTATGATTTCTTCCGCCACGCCGGCCAATGCTTGGACGTTATCGTTGGCGACGTCATGGGAAAGGGAATTCCCGCGGCCTTGCTCGGAGCGGCGGCCAAAAGCACCTTTCTTCAAGCATTGAGCGAAATCACTTCGCTTTCGGAGCGAGGAACTCTGCCAATGCCCGAGGAAATCGTCACCCTGGCCCACGCCAAAATCTCCCGCCAGCTCGTCAGCCTCGAAAGTTTCGTGACCGTCTGCTATGCAAGATTTGACCTCGAGCGGCGCGCGGTCGAGCTCATCGATTGCGGCCATATGCCGGTGATCCATTACCACCACCGCACGGGCACATGCGCAATGCTGCAGGGCTCCAATTTGCCGCTTGGCGTGAGCGAAGGAGAAATCTACGAGCAAATCTGCCAAGCCTTCGAGCCCGAAGATGTGTTTGTCCTTTATTCAGACGGAATTACCGAGGCGCAAAACAACAAGGGCGAGTTCTTCGGCATAAGCCGGCTCGCCGAATGCGTGCGTGTGAACAGCCGGCTCGATTCCTGGGAGCTGATTACGAAGATCCGGGCCTCGGTGGTGGCATTTTCTGGTTGCGAGACATTTTCGGATGATTTGACCTGTGTGGTCGTCAAGATCGAAGAACGCAAGCTCCCGCTCGCAAGGCGGCAGATCGAGATCCCGAGTGAACTTTGCGAGCTTGGGCGGGCGCGGAGCTTCGTCCATGAATTTTGCACCGGCATCTCCGGAGCCGCGCTCCTTGAAAACTGCGCCAAAGAGCTCGATCTTGCGGTCAATGAAGCGCTGAGCAACATTATCAGGCATGCCTGCGCAGGCCGGCCGGAGCAAAGAATTCTGATCCGGGCGGAGGCTTTCGGGGATCGCGTTGCGATCTGTCTGCACCATCTTGGCGAGCCGTTCGATCCCGCTGCCGTCCCGCCCCCGGACTTCAGCGGTTCGCGGGAAAATGGCTTTGGAGTCTATATGATTGCAAGACTCGTCGACGAGGTGCGTTATCTGCGCGATGAGCGGGGAAGAAACTGCATCTGCCTCACCAAGAGGCGACAGACACCGTGACGGCCAGGCCATGGATCTCGCAATAGAAAAAATCGGCGGCGTTGCGGTGGTGCAACTCCCCGCCAAAGATCTCGATGCGGCAAACACGGCGGAGTTCAAATCCGCGGTTGCGCCTATTCTTAAGGCGCACAGCAAAGTTGTCTTCGATCTGAGTCAGCTCCGGTTCATCGATAGCTCGGGTCTCGGGGCATTCCTGTCCTGCTTGAGGCAGCTCAGTACAAGAGGCGGCGAATTAAAACTCTGCGGAATGTCGACCCAGATCTATCAGACCTTCGAACTCGTCCGGATGCACAAAATATTCGATATTTACGACACCAAGAGCGAGGCCGCGGAGGCGTTCCAGCCATAAGCGTTGACGCCTCACGCATTCCGGCAGCCGTGAAAGTACGCCGATGTTGAAAGGCTTTAAGGAGCGTTCAAAGGTTGTCCTGCGGCTGCAGCGGATTCTGACGGTTTTTGCGCGTCACGGCTTCTACGGCATCGTCAAGCGGCTCACCTTGCACGGCCAGCTCGCTCCTCTTGACCGGCTCCGCTATGCCCGCCTTCATCAAGAAGAAGATAAGCACACGGCCGAGCGGCTGCGTCAGGCTTTTGAGGAGCTTGGGCCTTCCTTCATTGAGTTTGGCCAGCTCCTGAGCACGCGGCATGATCTCATTCCCGATGCCTTTGCGCGCGAGCTGAGCCGGCTCTTCTGGCACACGAGACCGGTCCCCTGGGAAGATATCAAGCAGTCGCTGCCCGATTACTATACGGCTCGCGACTCGCCCGTAAAGACGATTGATCCCGAGCCGCTTGCTTCCGCAAGCATCGCCCAGATTCACAAGGCGGTCCTCAAATCGGGCCACAAGGTGGTTATCAAGGTCCAGCGGCAAGGGATCAAGGACGTCATTGCCTCGGACGTCGTCGTTTTGCGCATGCTTGCGTCGATGATGGAAAAATACTTGCCGGAAAGCCGCTCCTTTAACCCCCGGCAAATGGTGGAAGAGTTTGCCACTGCCATCGACCAGGAACTCGATTTCGTGCTCGAAGCGACCAATATGGCGCGCTTTACGCAAAATTTTGCCGACGATCCTTATATCTTTGCGCCAAAGACCTGGTGGGATCTCACCCATCCCCACATTTTGGTTATGGACTATGTCGATGGCATCCCTTTGGACGATATTGACCGCTTGATCGAAGCCAGCGTCGACCGTAAGGCCACCGCTGAGCGCCTGTTAAATGCATTCTTGCGGCAAATCTTCGAATTCGGCTTTTACCAGGCCGATCCTCATCCAGGCAATTTTCTGGTCACGCCCGATAGTCGCATCGCGTTCATCGATTTTGGCCTTGTGGGATATGTCACAGAGGCCGAACGGCAAGCCTTGGCGGATCTCTTCCAGGCGGCGATTGCCGAGGATATCGAGCGTGTCGCTGCCATTTGGCTGGAGCTCACCCGTGCAGGCCGGGATGTGGACCGGAGCGCATTTTTGAGAGGCCTGAAGCCGATTTTGCTCAAGCACATCAATCAGCCCCGCGGGCGCATCCAGCTTGGCGAGATGTTTACAGGAATGATGAACAATGGCGCGCGGCACGGCCTGAAGCTGCCGAGCGAACTTTTCCTCGTTTTCCGGACTATGGCCGAAATCGAGGGCCTTTTGCGATGGCTTTACATCGATTTTGACGTCATTGCCCACTGCAAGGCATTTGCCGAGTCGCAAAAATGGGCGGCACTGCAGCCCGCCCGGATCGCCAAGCTTGCGAGCGCCGAGGCGGGCCAATGGGCAGGCATTGCCCGCCGCCTCCCGCAGGAAGTCGAAGATCTTATCAAGACGCTGTCTTCGGGCAGGTTCTCGATCGACTTCGGCCACCAGGGGTTCGATGTGGTGGTCGGAGAATTGCACCGCTCAAGTAACCGCATTGCGGTTGGCCTCGTGATCGCGGCCCTCATCATTGGCGCGAGCTCCATGATGCTTTCGGAAAAAGGTCCTCTTGTATGGGGAATGACGGCAATCGGCCTTGCGGCCTTTGCGGTCGGCTGCAGCCTCGGGCTTATGCTCATCTGGCTGGTGGTCAAATCGGGAAAGTATTAGCGCGGCAAGCGGGGCTGATGGCACCAAGGCCAAAATGCAACGGGGGTTGCCCAAACGGGAGAAGGAAAGTGGAAGTACTAAGCGCCGGGGCACTCATTTCATTGATCGGGGCTGTTCTTTTGTCGAATTTCACAAGTGCAGCCATGAACGTGGAAAACCGGCAAGCCGCCATAAAGGCAGCAAGCGATGCCGCGGAGGATTGGCTGGCCTTGGTCGATAAGGGACAATACGCCGAGGCCTGGGATGCCGCATCTCCGTTGCTGCAGAATGCCGTGCCCGAGGCGCAATTTGACAAGATGGTTTCGGCAGCGCGCAGGCCCCTCGGCAAATCGGCATCAAGGGGTCTAAAGTCGGCCCGCTATGCGGCGAGCCTGCCAGGGGCGCCGGATGGAGAATACGTCGTCATCCAGTTTGCTGCTTCTTTTGAAAACAAGAAATCCGCAATCGAGACCGTTACGTCGGCGCGCGGCGCGGATGGCAAATGGCGCGTGTCCGGCTACTATATCAAATAGGTGCCGGCCATCCGGCCGGCGATTGCTCGAATGCGGCCAATAAGCGGGAACGCCGTTGCGTTTACCGCAGCACCACGACCTTCGTGCCGATCTTGACCCTGTCATAGAGATCGACGACATCCCGGTTTGTCATCCTTATGCATCCCGACGAGACCGCCGCGCCAATCGTATCCGGCTGGTTCGAGCCGTGGATGCGGTACTGGCTCGACCCAAGGTATATCGCCCGCGCGCCGAGAGGATTGTCCATGCCGCCCGGCATATGGCGCGGCAGATCGGGCCTGCGCTTGAGCATCTGGGGCGGCGGGGTCCAGTCCGGCCATTCGCGCTTCCTCGAAACCGTCTTTGTGCCGGACCAGGTAAATCCCTCGCGGCCAACGCCTACGCCATATTGAATGGCCTCTCCATTGCCGAGGACGTAATAAAGGCGGCGCTCGCTCGTCGCGATGATGACCGTGCCGCGGCCAAATCCCCGGTGCCAGGCAACGACCCGGCGCGGGATGGCCTGCATTTGAAACAGGTTGAGAAAGTCGGCGAGCGGGCCGCGGTCGAGCGGCGTAAGGCTCGCGAGGCGGATATCGTTTAGCGGATTGGTAAAAGCGGATGCGGGCGCGCAGCTAAGGAGCGCAAGGACCGCGCCCGCGCAAGCAAATATCCGGATCATTTCTGTCTCTATTTGTGACGGCCACTGCTGAGCTGAAAGCTTTATATTCTTTGAGATATTGCGGGCAAAATTGGGCAGAATTCGTTCGCAATTCTCGCAGCACTTTGACGTTCGCATCCTTATCTTACGGCGTTTGCCCGCCGGATCATTTTCGACGAGCGCTGCTGGTTCTCATGCCGCCAAGGCGGCGCACTGATATGTGCGTTTTCGCACTGCGCAGAGGAATCACTTAAGTTAACTGTTCATCATTCACGGCGCATTCACGTTGCAGCAATATAAAAGCTCTCATATAAGCACGTAAGA
>JAFMSB010000048.1:0-6413 GCA_017353815.1 Methylocapsa sp.
TCCGAGAAAATGCGCGAGGCTGAGCGAGTTTGCCGGCGCCGCGGCAGCCGGCACGGCAAGGGCGCTGCGTTACAAATCCCGCAAATAAGGAGCGGGGCTTCGGCCAAGGATTCGCCAGGTGCCCAAAAGGCCGATGAGGACGGTAAGAGCGGCCGCTGCAGCCGCGGCCAAGAGGGCCTGCGACCAGAGCCACTGGAATTCAAGCTCCATGATACCGCGCACCACCCCATAGGAGGCCGCAACCCCTGCAGCCACGCCAAAGAGCGCCGTTGAGGTCCCGATCAGCGCAAATTCGTAAATATAAGCGGCGAGGAGACGTGGCCGCGTTGCGCCCAGGGTCTTGAGCACGACCGCTTCGCGGATGCGCGCATTTTGTCCGGCGGCAAGCGCGCCTCCCAGAACCAGGACAGATGCCAAAAACGCCGCGCCGGACGCGGCCCTCACCGCGAGAGCAAGCTCGCCAACCACATTGTTAAAGGCGTCGAGTGCATCCTTGACTCTGAGGATCGTCACTTGCGGAAAGCTGCGCGACGTCGAGCGGAAAAGTGCCGTTTCCTTCCCGGGGCCGGGCTTATCCGCGAAAGTCAGCGCCGCAAGATCGCTGTAGGGCGCGCCCGCGAAGCTGTTCGGCGAGAACACCAGCACGAAATTTATTCCCAAGGTAAGCCAATCGACTTTTCGCGTGCTTGCGATCGTCGCGGTCACGTCGCGGCCCAAGACATTGACGGTAAGTTCATCGCCGATTGCTAGGCCAAGCCCCTGCGCGATGCCGGCCTCAAGCGAAACCAGATTCGGGCCACGATAATCCGCGGGCCACCACGCGCCATCGGCAAGGCGCGACCCCTCCGGTATGCTTTGCGCAAACGTTATCCCGCGATCGCCCTCAAGCACCCAGGCGGCGCTCTGCTTCGGATGGATTGTCTCCGCCTTCATGCCTTTCAGCTTGACGATACGGCCGCGCAACATTGGCACGAGCTCTATGTTGCCATCTGGCGCCTGGGCCTTAAGGAAGCCGGTAAAATCCTCGACCCGCGCGTTTGGCACATCGAGAAAGAAAAAGCTTGGCGTCTTTCCGGCCACTCCATGGTGAAGCTCGGCTCTGATACTGCCGTCGATCAATGTCAGTGCGACGAGGAGCGCAAGACCAAGCCCGAGTGAAAGCACAACGGAAGGGGTCAGCGCGCCGGGCCTGTGAATGTTGCTAATGGCGAGCCGCAGCGCGACATCGCGCGCATGCGGGAGTTTCTTGGCTACGGCCGCGATCAAAAATCCCGCGCCTCGCAGCAATAAAAAAGCTCCGAGGATCGCGCCGGAATAAATCCATACAAGCATGGCGTCTGCGGCGAAGGCGAAGGCCGCCGCCACAAGGCAAAGCGCTGCAACCAAAACCAGGATGATGTAACGAGTGCGCGGCCTTGTGCGGCGTTCCTCGATTTGGCCGCGAAAGAGCGCTTGGACCGGAATATCTCGCGCGCGGCCAAGGGGGAGAGCTGAAAATGCAAGCGCCGTCAAAAGGCCGTAAAGCAGGCCCTTGGCAATCGCGGACGGGTAAATTGCGGGCGCGATTGGGAAGGGAATAAACGCCCCGAATGCAGACGCCCCAATAAAAGGCAGAGCCGCCCCTCCCGCCGCGCCAATGAGCGCTCCAATGGTTGCGGCGAGCATGGCTTGCATCAGCATCAGCGCAAATACAGTCGAGCCCGCCGCGCCAACGGCCTTGAGAATCGCGATCGTGTTCCGCTTGCGCTCCACGAGACCCTCAATCGCATTGGCAACGCCAGCCCCGCCAACGATGAGCGAAGTCAGCCCAACAAGTGTCAGGAATTCGGTAAATCGGTCGAGATTGCGCGAGAACTGCGGCGAGATGTTCTTTCGCGTCCTAATATCCCAGCCCGAGCGCGGGAATTTTTCTTTTGCCGCCGCGACCAGACCCTCGATCGCGTCATCGCTTGCGCGATTGGTATAGAGCGCGACGCGATAATGCCTCTTGACGAGGGAGCCCGGTTCGAGCAGTCCGGTGGCATGCAGCGCTTTCTCCGAGATTAGCACAAGGGGGCCGAACCGGATGCTGCTTGCGAGCCGGTCCGGTTCATAGGTAACCAGCGCGCGTATTTGGAATTGCGCGCTGCCGATTGAGAGGTGATCGCCGCTCCTTAATCCGAGCCGCCCAAGCAGCGCCGGATCCGCTGCGAGGCCAAACGCACCCTCGCGTTCGTCCAATGCTTCGGAAAGACGCAGCGGCGGGTCGAGCACGGGGCCTTCTGCGAGCGGGTAAGATTCGTCAACCGCCTTGATCTCGACGAGGCTCGCCTCGCCATTACCGGTGCGCGCCATAGTGCGCAGCTGGGAAACTGCGGCAACTCGCCCGCGGCTCTTTAGAAAATCGAGCTCCTGCAGGGTCAGTTCGCGTTGGCTGACATCGAAGGAAACATCCGCGCCGAGGATTGCCCGTCCCTCCTTGGCGAGCCCATCCTTCAGCGCCAAGGATACCGAGCCCACCCCGACAATCGCGCCAACGCCGAGCGCTATGGAAGCGAGAAAAACAA
The DNA here is from genome assembly GCA_017353815.1 of Methylocapsa sp. Lineage (GTDB taxonomy): Bacteria > Pseudomonadota > Alphaproteobacteria > Rhizobiales > Beijerinckiaceae > Methylocapsa. Next base: position 2,547 of record JAFMSB010000048.1, read on the forward strand.
AAAGCCCGCGCACTCCGCCACGGAATTCGCGCAAAGCAATGCGCAAGGCGAAGAGCAGCCGAACGCCTCGCTGTTTGTGAGCTGAAGTTCTTGGCGTGGAAACCATTTGGTCGAGCTTTTCCATTGACGCCACTGCTACTTTGAGGCCTTAATAGCCTGTTCTCCCCTGAATAACGTTGGAATTTTAACAGGACCGTTGCGAAAAACACAAACTCGCGTGTTAGCTTCTGCACGCGAAACGAAGGGAGGGAGGTTATGGGCGCACGCTTTCAATATTGGCTTGTTATACCAATCATGGCTGGCCTGACTGGTTGGATGATCGGACTGCTTTTTTTGCCAGTCGGCGCGGCACCGGCCGAGACGCCCGTTTTTAAGCAAGTTTCGGAAGCCCAATGGACGAGGATGCTGCCTGAGTTGGGCGAGGCTTCACCAGAAATGACGATTTCGCACGAGGACACCAAAACGCACGCGACTCAGTTGCTGATACGTGCGCCAAAAGCTCTTCACGTTCGCAAGCACTGGCATTCGGCAAATGAGACGGACATGGTGATTAGCGGCACTGGCGCCTTCGAATGCGATGGAAAAAAGGCGGAGCTCGGCCCCGGTGGCTTTAACTACATGCCGGCACGGATGGCGCATGAGGCGTGGGTATCGGCGGGTTCTGTGACTTTCATCAGCGTAGATGGGCCATGGGACGTGAACTGGGTCGAGGGTGCCCCAACCTCCGCCGACGTGACACCGTAGCTCAAGAATTTGACCTGCGATTTCTTAACACTATAGACGAAAAGTCTCACAATTCGGGATTGCGCTCGCGACGCTCCGCGAATCGTTGTGCAGGACTGGCTGACGAGTAACGCGTTGCGTCTGACATGGACGCCTCTCTCGGGCTCGTAAACGAACCTCGACTCTGAGCCTCACCTAACGACAATCAAAAAGCCGGTTCAGAAACAGGAGGCCGCGCCGCGCTGTTTCACAAAGGCCTAGAAGGGAACAAAGGTGCCCGGCAATCCCCCATTTTCCAATTGGCACCCGGCGCCCGCAAGCGAGGCCGGTCCAGCAACCCACACCGCGGCCCCTGCCTTGGCGGCAAAGCACGGGAACGCAGGATCGACGATTTTTGCTGCCACAAGTTCGCAAGCCGATGATTGAGCTGGAATATCCGCCGTTTTAATGAGCAGCAGTCGGAGCGCATGAAAGGCGCGCGCGAGCCAAGCGGCGAGCGAATCGGAGGTCACGTCCCAACATGCGGGGAGATCTTGCGCGCCGTATGCCATTGTCTCCGGCAGCCACACAGGAATAACTCCTCGCATGAGCGTGGCGTCGATCTCGTCTTTGGTGGCTGCGGCCGCAAAGGCATCTGAGTGCGCGGCGAGCGCAATGCCAAACTGCCCCATGGCGATCAGCGCGAGGCGATGAGCCGTTGCATCGTCTAGCCCCATGAGAGCTTGCACGCTGCGAACGCAATCGGCGAACGGGCCTCCGCCCGGAACTAGGATAAGCGGGCCGCCCCATTCGGCCAATAGGTCGAGCCATGCCTTGCATTCGGGACCGCCCGCGAGGCTGCCCCCCAATTTGACGACGGTAAGGTTGGAGAGAGAGGCGCTACGGCGCGCTGCCTGGGAGGGCCAGGGTTTCGGCAGCGCTTCGTTCGGCCGTGCGTTCGCGCTTGATCTCAATTCCAACCGTGCCTCGGATAACTTCGAGTTTTTCGACCCGGACCCAAACCCGCATGACGCAAGGGTAACGCAACAACTCGTCCGCTATACTGCTTGCTAGCGTCTCAATCAAATCGACATGGCCGCGCCCAAGGATGACCTTGATTGCATCGATCATGAGATCGTAGGAAAAAACTCCGCGCATGTCGTGCAAGCGATGATCTGGGCGCCGCACATCGGCGTCGATATTAAAGCGCACATCCTGTTCCGACGAGCGCTCGAAATCATAGGCGCCAATGGCACAGGGGAGCACGAGATCGCGCACAAAGATACGGTCTGTCTCGATGAGGCCTTCATCGGGAGTGACCATACCCCTTGCTAAGAAGTGACGCCAATCAGCGGTTTCTTCGCCTTCCGCCAGGCGCAAGCCGGATTGGGGCGGGATAAGCTCCCGGATCATTCGTACCGAGCCCGCATCGATCTCTGCGTCGCGTGCCCGCCCTTGGCAGAGGCTGCCGCGGAAACCCAAATAATCCGGCTGCAAAGGAAGAAGACGCGGCACATCCGGCGCTTCGAGGGAACCCGCAAGCCCGGACATCAAGCCGTTTCTGCGGCACTGGCCGACAAACCGGTCGAGGGCGGCCACATCCATGTGATCGAGCAGGCGGCCGGCCTCTTTTTTGGCGGTGTCGAGCATCGCGCCGGCAAAGCCGCTTTGTGACATCACCGTCAGCAATTCAAGATTGGGCGCGCAATCGGCAAAAAGGACTCCGACCAGTTTGATTTTATCCGCGTGCGATTTCAGCCCCTCCACGCAAACCCGCGCTTCGGTTTGGGAGACAATCCCCACCTTGACATAATCGACGCCCGCCGCGGCAACTCCTGCAACTCTGTCGAGGATTTCCTCAGGCGCCCCCAGCGCAGTGCCTGCTGCGGCGCTCACCGGTTTGCGCCGGGCCACGGTCCGGACGATCTGGGCCGCCACTTCGCAGTCGAGCGCCCCAAGTGCGCCCTTCGCGGGATCTTTGAGGTCAATGATGTCGGCGCCTCCCGCCCAAACCGTTTCCGCCTCGGCTGGGCTTCGCACGCTCGCGAGCATCAAGGTCATTGCCACTTTCCCGTCAGTACGTCCTGCGTTTGTCCCGTTCGAATGGGCGCATCGCACCCTTATACCCAACTTCGCCCTTTCGGAAAGCGCTTGAGACGACGCACGGCCCGGCTAACGTCCGGTTTGCGCCCCGCGCCATCTCAGCCCGCATCGAACTTTGCCGCAATGAGGCCGCGCAACCGCTCCACGGCACCGCCTGCACCCCGGCCCACCGGTTTGCCGCCGCATTGCGTCACCGGCGCGATCCGGCTAACACTGTTGGTCAGAAAAACCTCATCCGCCGCGGCGAGATCGGCGACATCCAGTATCCTTTCCACGGCAGCCAGCCGCAGCTCGCTGGCAAGGGTGAGCACAAGCGCGCGCATGGTGCCCGGCAAAGCGCCAGCCGATGCGGGAGGCGTCTCCAGGCGCCCCTCGCGGACGATAAAAATATTGGCGATAGAAGAACATGCGATGTTTCCGCGCGTATTGAGTAACAGGGCGTCATCGGCGCCATGCGCGCGCGCCTCCTGTAGCGCCAGCACATTATCAAGATAGGGTAAAGCTTTGATGCGGGCGAGGGGCGAGAACTCGTTGCGGCGGGTTAGGGCGGAAACATGAAGCGAAAGCGGCTCTTCGCGCAGGGCGGGCATCGCAGACAAGGCCATCAGGAGCTTTGGGCGGGGCGAGGGCGGCGGCAGAAGGCCCCGCGGCCCAGATCCCCTGGTCACCGTCAGGCGCAAAACTGCCGAATCGATTTTCGCTGCGCCAAGGTAACGGTCAATTTCCGCATGCAGCCACGCGAGATCGACAGCCCCGCGCAAATTCAACACGTCGAGACCGGATGCGAGCCGATTGAGGTGCGCGCCGAGATCGAAGACGCGGCCACGACGAACCGCCATCGTCTCAAAGAGGCCATCCCCAAGCAAGAAGCCGCGATCAGTAATCGGAATATGAGCTTCCGCCTCGGCTGTAAGCCGTCCGTCCTGCCAAGCAAGCGTCATGGCCGCCTGATGTGCTTTAGGAAATTGCGCAGCATCTGATGGCCATTCTCGGTGAGCACGGATTCGGGGTGAAACTGCACTCCGAAGGTTGGGTGCTCGCGATGCTCCAGAGCCATGATCT
>JAFMSB010000048.1:6423-8687 GCA_017353815.1 Methylocapsa sp.
CTCGCCCTCTTCGGACCAGGCCGTTGCCGCAAGCGGGCCTTGTTCGTCGTCGAGTTCGACGATCAGGGAATGATAGCGCCCCGCGCGCAGCGGGTTTGGCAGACCATGCAAAATGCGCGATGCTTGATGGCGAATTTCGCTTGCCTCCCCATGCATCGGGCGTTTTGCCCGCACGACACGCCCGCCAAACACTTGGCCGATGCATTGGTGGCCAAGGCAAATGCCGAGAATAGGCACAAGGCCCGAATATTCCGAGACGAGGCGCATTGACACCCCCGCTTCGTTGGGCGTGCAGGGGCCGGGGGAAACGACGATTGCCCGGGGTGTGTTGCACGGGAGTTCCGCATCATTGCGCACCACTGCCGGCTCCTCGCCCAATTCCCGGAGGTAATTCGCGACCGTATGGACAAAGGAGTCGTAGTTATCGATGACGAGGATCACTTAGACCAGTTCCGTAGCGCCGAAAGCCGCAAATATCGCTCGCGCCTTATCCAAGGTCTCATCATATTCGGCAGCAGGGCGGGACGCGGTTACGATCCCTCCGCCTGCCTGCACCACGCAGCTGCCACCGCGGAAACTCGCGGTCCGGATCACGATATTGGTATCCATCGTGCCATCAAAACCAATATAGCCGATGGCGCCGCAATAGGGCCCCCGGGCATGACGCTCGAGCTCGGTTATGATCTCCATCGCCCTGACTTTTGGCGCGCCGGTGATTGACCCGCCCGGGAAAGCCGCTGCCAGAAGATCGACGGGCCCAAGGCCCTCGCGCAGCCGTCCCGTCACTGCGGATACAAGATGGTGAACCGAGGCGAAAGTCTCAAGCCCGCAAAGCTGCGGCACCTGCACCGAGCCGGGCACGCAGACCTTCGAAAGATCATTGCGCAAAAGGTCAACGATCATCACATTTTCGGCCTGATCCTTACGGCTTTCCACAAGCGCGCGGGATTGCAGCGAATCGACGAGCCCATCCGCGAACCGCCCTCGTGTGCCTTTGATGGGCCGCGTTTCGACGAGCCCCCCCTGGACTTTCAGGAATCGCTCCGGCGAGGCCGAGGCGATGACGAAATCGCCCCGGTGAAGATAAGCAGAAAAAGGGGCGGGGTTGAGCTTGCGCAGCCTGCGGTAAAAGCCGAAATGGTCGAACCCGGCTGGCACCTGCGCTTCAAATCGCTGCGCCAGATTGGCCTGGAAAATGTCCCCCGCGAGGATCCGATCGATGACCTCGCGGACAGCACGCTCATATTCCTCCCGGGTAAAATTGCTCTTCCACCCTTCGAGAGAAGTGTTTCCTTCCTGCGGCAGCGTCAGAGCGCCAGGTCGAAGCAGCCCCAAGAAGGAGAGTGCGCGCGCGACCGCGCGCCGTTCGCGCGCCTGCGGCTCCGTCTCTGGAAATCCGGTTGAAATGATGAAGGCGCGCCGCGCCACAAGATCGAACGCGAAGGCGACATCGTAAAGCCCAAGCGAGAGATCGGGAAAAGCAAGCCGGTCAAGGGCAGGTTTTGGCAAATGCTCGAGCGTGCGGCCGAGATCATAAGAAAAGAGCCCGGCGGCGCCGCCCTGAAATGGAGGCAATCCGGGCAGGGGTTCCGTTTGGTAGCGGCGCAAGAGTGCTTTGAGGCGCGCCGGCCAATCGAAGGGTGCCGTGGCAGGCTCGAATCGCTCAAAAGGATCGGCCGCGATAAAGCTGTAGCGCCCGCGTTTGTCATCGGCCGCCACGCTGTCAAGAAAGGTCAAAAACGGCTTGTCGCGAAGCGCAAAGGCCGCCGCGGCGGGATCGCAGAACTCTATTTCGATGACATGCATCGAGCTGTCTTAAGCCTTCCGGCTGATCCGCTTAGTCAAATCCCGCCTTCGCCGGCCGCTCAGCACAAGAGACCAAGGGTGTGCTCGAGGCTGCGGCGGAGCCCTGCCGCTTTTCCCATTGACCGCCTACCGGCCCCCTTTCTGCGGCCCCGGCGGTTTTGGCTCCTGCGGCTTGGGCGTGCCTGGAGGCGGCTGCTTCGGCGGTGGTGCCGGAGGTTTTTGCGGCGATGCCGGACGGCCCTTGTAAGCGAGCCGATTGCCTCCTTGATACGCGGCGGGGCTCGCTATCGCGGAAAACATCCAAGCCACAGCTAGCGCCCCCTTCTCGCCAATTCTCGATCCTAACACAATTTTCTCCGCAGCCGCCTGAACATTCCTATAAGTCCTACAGGAAAAATCTGACGGTGGCGTAAGACACATACCACCGGCGCGTCAACCGCGACAGCTGCTCCATGCCG
>JAFMSB010000350.1 GCA_017353815.1 Methylocapsa sp.
GAGGCTCCGTCTGCTCCTCAGGATGAGGCCGGGCCGTCGTCTGAGCGAAAATCAAGCCATTCAGATCGGATCGGGCGGAAAAGCCGCTGCGAGATCCGGGAAAACGGCGAGAATCGTTCCAGCAACGGCAATCAGCAGCAGAGCAATGAGCAATTTCTTCATTATAATATTCCATACAAATCCTGGCATTGCAGCTCACTCAAGAAGGTTAGCCCTTGGCTCGAGAATTTCTGCCAACGATAACAGCCTGAGATTTCTCAGCACGGATCGGGCGGCGCGGCCGCCGCGAGGTCTGGGAAAATGACAAGAACGGTTCCGGCAACAGCGGCGAGCAGCAAAGCAAGGAAATACTTTTTCATCGCACTCTTCCCTGATAAGGCCGACGGCGGGAGGCCGGCGGCTTCGCGGTTGTTTTAAGTAAACGGCGAAATCTCTCCTCGCATCCTCTGTTTGGGGGATGGACACACAATTATTTGGCCAACGCCGAGCGGAACCATCCCGACTGATTGACACGAAACCCTTCTCTTCGTGTCCTTGTTCTCGGGGCAACGCTTGCGCCGTCTTGCCGTGATTCTTAGTGACGCCGCTTTCATGGTGCGGCATTACCCCAAAGTTAGTTGGCAGGGGTGATCGAAACCTCGCTCGATAGTCCTGAGGACCGGTGTCGACAAGGCGCTGGCTTCCTCAGGAAAGGCCCCGCAAGCATGCTCTATAAGTTATCGCCCAAGCGCTGGCGTGCCCCGTAAAAGTAAGAATGTGCGGATTACCTCATAGATTCCAGACACCGCCACACTCACCGCGGAGACCCTTTAGTTCTCGAGGACGCGCACAAGTAACTGCGCCGCTTGCGGTGAAGAAACAGGAACTCTTTTTGCGCCCGCAAGTTTGGGGGCCATGAACTGGTCCGAGGCAATTTTTGGAACGCCGGGCGGCAGCACCATAGGGAGTGAAGCCGCACGGGCGGCAATTGTCTTCTGTTACGGGCTCGTTGTTCTTCGCCTTGCGGGCCGCCGGGTTTTTGGGAAACTATCGGCGCTTGACACGACCGTGGCAATCATCGTCGGGTCATGTTTGGCCCGGGTCATCAACGGCAATGCTCCTCTCGCCGCCACCTTGGTGGCGGTCACGCTCCTCATCGCGCTGCATTGGCTCTTTATCCATCTTGCGGCGAGGTGGAGGTTTTTTTCTCGTCTTATCGAAGGGCGGCCAATCCTGCTTGCTTCAGAAGGCGAGCTCGTGCCGAGGATGATGAAGCGCAGCGGCGTGAGCGATCTCGTTTTGCACGAGGCGCTGAGAGAAAAAGGAATTGAGCAAATTAGCGGCGTTCGCGCAATTACTCTCGAGCCAAGTGGCAAGATCACGATCGTAAAAGGGGATCAAGACGGGATGGTGCGGCCGGAGGCGCCGCCCGCGGCGGCGAGCCGCTCTGATAGCGGGCAATTATCGCAAGAGCGGCGTTGAAAGCGCCCGCGATGTCGAGCTCCGTTGTGTCGAGCACGATCGCATCCTTGGCGGGCCGCAGCGGCGCCGCGGAGCGGTTTTGGTCGCGCGCGTCGCGGTTCCTGATTTCGGCGAGCACAGCGGCGTAGTCCGCCTCTTCGCCGCGCGCGCGCAGCTCGAGCGTGCGCCGCCTGGCTCGGACTTCGGCGCTCGCGGTCACAAAGATTTTCGGGCAGGCCTCCGGGCAAATCACCGTGCCGATGTCGCGCCCGTCGAGGACAGCCCCGCCCGGACGGCACGCGAAGGCGCGCTGCAAATCGCTGAGCGCCGCGCGCACCTCCGGTATCGCGCCAACAATCGAGGCCGCTTCCGCCATCTCATTGCCGCGCAGCTCATTCTCGTCGAGGCCGCAGAGCGATAGGCTGCGCGCGGCACGAACCGCGGCGTCTTTGTCCCCGAGTTCGTGGCCATGCTCCATTAACGCGCGCGCCGCCGCCCGGTAGAGGAGACCGGTGTCGAGATGCGGCAGACCCAAATGGCTTGCGATCTTCTTCGCGAGCGTTCCCTTCCCCGAAGCCGCCGGGCCATCGACCGCAATGATCATTGGAAATCCGCTCCGAGTTTCGCCATTAGTTCCTGGAAGGCGGGAAAGCTCGTCGAGATCATGCGCACGTCATCGACCGCCATGGGGCGGCGCGAGGCAAGGCCAAGCACGAGAAAACTCATGGCGATGCGGTGATCGAGCCAAGTCGCGGCAAGGCCACCGCCTGCAACATCGCCGCCGCGGCCCTCGACGACGAGGTCATCGCCCAAGATCTGCGCGCCCGCGCCCGCCGCCTGCAAGCCCGCGGCAATTGCCTGCAGCCGGTCGGATTCTTTGAGCCGCAGTTCGGAGAGACCGCGCATGCGGGTTTCGCCATGCGCGAAGGCGGCGGCAACCGCAAGAATGGGATATTCGTCGACCATCGAAGGCGCGCGGGAGGCGGGCACTTCAACTCCCCTAAGCTCGGAGGCTCGCACGCGCAGATCCGCGGCCTCCTCGCCGCCCTCCTCACGGCGGCCGAGGATTTCGATCCGCCCTCCCATTTCCAGCAGGGTGGTAATGAGTCCGGTGCGCGAGGGGTTCATCATGACGCCCTCGATGACGATGTCCGAATGCGGCACGATCAATGCAGCCACCAAGGGAAAGGCGGCGGAAGAGGGATCGGCCGGAACCGTGACCGGCGCAGGGCGCAACTCGGGGCGGCCTTCGAGGCTGATTTTTTGGCCCCCGCCGGCAAAGGGTTCGCTTGTGATGGCGGCGCCGAAATGCCGGAGCATTTTTTCGGTGTGGTCGCGGGTTGGCTGCGCCTCGATCACAGTTGTGCGCCCGGGTGAATTGAGGCCCGCGAGCAGGATCGCCGATTTGACCTGGGCAGAGGGTACGGGAAGCAAATATTCGAGCGGGATGGGCTCG
>JAFMSB010000049.1 GCA_017353815.1 Methylocapsa sp.
GTGGCGCAGGGCAATCTGCCCGAGGCGCTGAAGAGCTTCCGCGACGGGCTCGCGATTAGAGACCGGCTCGCCAAATCCGATCCCGGCAATGCGGGCTGGCAGCGCGATCTTTCGGTGAGCTATGATCGAGTGGGCGATGTTTTGGTGGCGCAGGGCAATCTGCCGGAGGCCCTGAAAACCTTCCGCGACGGGCTCGCGATTGCCGACCGGCTCGCGAAATCCGATCCCGGCAATGCGGGCTGGCAGCGCGATCTTTCCGTGAGCTATGCCAAGCTTGCGAACATCCACAAGCAATTGGGCGAGAAGGCAAAGGCGCAAGATTATTTGCACCAGGGCCAAGAGATCATGGCGCGGCTGACAAAGCTCTCGCCGGAGAATGCCCTGTGGAAGCGGGATCTCGCTTGGTTCGAGAGGCAGCTCGCGGAGCTTGCGAAGGCGCCGTCTCCTTCTCCCCATGTGGGAGAAGGTGGCCCCGCGAAGTAGGGACGGATGAGGGCGCGGAGGCGGTAAAGAACCCCTCATCCGCCTCACTTCGTTCGGCACCTTCTCCCGCAAGGGGAGAAGGGCGCTCCCGTGCGGGCCGTCACTTGGCTTTTTTGGCGGCCTCGGTCGCGGCCTTGAGCTCGCGCTCGGCCTGGCGCAAAAGGCCTTCGGCTTTCGCGCCGTGCCCCCCCATATCGTAGTGATTTGCCGCGCGGGCCCGTTCCATTGCCGCGATCGAGGATTGGACCTGGTTGTGGACCGCATCCAAATCGCCCGTATCGCGCATGGGCTCGGCGTAAGCGACGCCAGCAAAGGGCAGCAGGGCAAGAGAGAATGCCAACAGGAGTTTTTTCATCCGGGATATCCTTCTTGAGCGGTTGAACGAGGGCGGGTTCATGAGTGGAGAAACCGGCAATTTTATGCCAGGGACAGCCGGGCGCGGCCGAAAAGCGGCGCGCGGGCGTTGATCGGCGTTTAATCCCGCGCTACCAGAAAACCCGCAGCCAAATGGCGGCGAAGGGCGGAAATTTTGCGGCGGCAGGTGATGCGAATCAGTTTGAAAACGGCACGGCTTTGCAACCTGCAACTGCGGATATGCGGCGCGTTGCTTTTGGGTTTTGTTGTTTCGCTCGCGGGAGCGCCAAGCCGGGCCGCGGAGCTAAATTTTCAAACGAGCTGCCCGCATGCGATCTTGATCGATTCGGCCACAAGCAGCGTGCTGTTCGAAAAAGACGCCGATGCGCTCGTCGTGCCCGCCTCGACGGCGAAAATCATGACCGCCGAGATCGTGTTCCACGAGTTAAGCTTGGGCCATCTCCATCTCGACGATCAGTTTGTGGTCAGCGAGACGGCGTGGCGCTATGGCGGCGCGCCCGCGCGCGGCTCGGCGATGTTTGCCGCCCCCAACAGCAGCATCAGAATCGAGGACCTGATCCGGGGCCTGGTTATTGTCTCGGGCAATGACGCCGCGATTGCGCTTGCCGAGGGAATTGCGGGCTCGGAAGGCGCCTTTGCGACAATGATGACAAAACGCGCGCGCGAGCTCGGCCTCGAGCGCTCGACGTTTACGAACGCATGGGGCAGGGGTGATCCGGACCAAAAGGTGACGGCCCGGGAAATGGCCACTCTTGCCAATTACGTCATCAAGACCTACCCCGACTATTACAAATATTTCGGCGAGAAGGATTTTACCTGGAACAAGATCAAGCAGCCGAGCCGCAATCCGCTGCTCGCCATGGATATCGGCGTCGATGGTCTGAAGACCGGCAACATCGACGCGGAGAGCGGCTATAACATCGTTGCTTCGGCGGTTCAAAATGGGCAGCGGCTGATCCTTGCGCTTTACGGCTGCCGCAATGCCAAGGAGCGCTCCGAGGAAGCGCGCAAGATTCTCTTGTGGGGGTTTAGGTCTTTCGATTCGAGAACGATCTTCCGGGCGGGTGAAACCGTTGCCAGCGCCAAAGTCTATGGCGGCGCGCATTCGGACGTGCCGCTGGTTGCGGACGGCGAAGTGCGCATTCTCGTGCCGCGCACCGCGGCCGAGAAGTTTACCGGGAAAATCGTCTACACCGGCCCGCTGATTGCGCCGGTCGAGGCGGGCAGAGAGGCCGCGCGGCTCAAGGTTTTCCGTGGAGGCGAGCAGATCCTCGATTTGCCGCTGAAGACGGCGGCCTCCGTTGAGCAAGGATCGCTGCCGCGGCGGGCCATGGACGCGGGAATGGAATATGTGACCGTTCTCTTCCGCAAATATGTTCTCAAGAAATGACAGGGGCGCGCAAAAATGAATCCGCCCGGCGCGCGCGGCTGCCTGATTACATTGGAGGGCGGCGAGGGCGCGGGCAAATCGACTCACGCGATCCGCTTGGTGCGATGGCTGCGGCAATTGGGGATCAAGGCGATCCTGACGCGTGAGCCCGGCGGCTCGCCGGGCGCAGAGGTTTTGCGCCGGGTGCTGCTGTCGGGGCAAATGGCGAGCCTTGGGCCTGCGGCCGAGGCCATTCTCTTTGGCGCCGCAAGGGTCGATCATATCGACAGAACGGTCGAGCCCGCGCTCTCCGCAGGCAAATTCGTTGTCTGCGATCGATTTTCCGACTCGACCCGGGCCTATCAGGGCGCGGGCGGGCGGCTCGATCCGCGGTTTCTGCGCGCGCTGGAGCGCGTGACATTGGGCAGCCTGCGGCCGGCCTTGACCCTGATCTTCGACGTGCCCGCGGCCGAGGGCCTCGCGCGGGCAGGGCGCCGGCCAAGCGCCGCCGCGGGTCCCGATAGATTCGAGGCAGAGGATTTGGAGTTTCACGAAAGGCTGCGCGCGGCTTTTCTCGCAATTGCGGCGGCGGAGCCGGGCCGCTGCGCCGTCATCAACGCGGCCCGTCCCGAAGAGGAGGTCGCGCAAGCGGTGAGAGACGTTGTTGCAAGCAGGCTTCTTGCCAAAGCCGAGAGGGAAAAGGTGCCTAATGCCTAAGCCTCTGGCGGAGACGGCGGATTTGGCGCCGGAATCCGACCGTTTCGAACAGACCCCCCATCCGCGCGAGACATACAAATTGTTCGGCCATGTGCGGGCGGAGCAGGAGCTTCGTTTTTGCCTCCTGCAAGGGCGTTTTCCCAACGCCTTCATTTTTGGCGGCCCGCCGGGCATTGGCAAGGCCACGCTTGCTTGGCGCCTGGCGCGGTTTCTCCTGGCAAACCCGGAACTTGCTCTCGTCCGGGACAGCCGAAGGGACGATTTGTTTGTGCCGCCCGATGCGCCGGTCTCAAGGCTCGTAGCAATGCTGGCGCATCCGGACCTCGTCTTGCTGAGGCGCGAGTGGGACCCGGAGAAAAAGAGGCACACGACCCAAATTCCGGTCGATGCGGTGCGCCGCGCCATTTCCCTGTTCCAGCGGGCAGCGGGCTGCGGGGGGTACCGGATTTGCATCGTCGACAGCGCCGACGACCTCAATTCTGCGAGCGCCAATGCACTTTTGAAGCTCGTGGAAGAGCCGCCGCCGCGCTCGCTTTTTCTTTTTGCCGCACACCGGCCGGGGCGGATGATCCCCACGCTGCGCTCCCGCTGCCGGAAGATCCAGCTCCACCCGCTCGGCGCCGCCGATATCGAGAAAGTCTTGTCCTCGCTGGGCTCTCACTATTCCAGCAGCGACGGCAAGCGGCGCGAAGCCGCAATCGCACGCGCGCAGGGTTCGATCCACCGGGCCTTGCGGCTTCTCGGCGATGAACAAATATCCCTCGACAGGAGTCTCATGCAGCTGCTCGACGGCTTGCCGCGGATCGATTGGGGCACGGCACATGCTCTTGCCGAACGCATTGCGGCCCACAATAACGGCAAGGATTATGAGGCGGCGCTTGCAGCAACCGAGGAATGGCTCGACGCAAAGATCCACCTTGGAGCGCGGGAGAGCCGGGGGGATTGCTCTGGACGCCTTGTGCGCTATGCGGAGGTATGGGAAAAACTGACTGAGGCGGCGCGCGAGGCGGATATCTTTAACCTCGATAAGCGGCCTCTCGTCTTGTCCCTGATCGCCGATCTCGCATCTGCGGTGCGGGCCGCGCGGTTTTAGGGCGCCGCCGCGAGACTCATCCTTGGCTCATCAAGCGGCGGCAGAACGGTTGCATGTTCATGAGCGCGGATAAGCCGTTTTATATCACAACCGCGATACCCTATGCCAATGGTGCGCCCCATATCGGGCACGCTTACGAGCGGATCGTGACCGATGCTATCGGGCGCTTCAAGCGGCTCGATGGGTATGACGTTCTCTTTGTCACTGGCATGGACGAGCATGGCCAGAAAATGCAGCGCACGGCGGAGCGCGAAGGGCTTACGCCGCAGCAGCTCGCCGACCGCACCGCGGCGCAATTCGATGCCATGGGAGCCGTGCTTTCCTGTCCTGCTGGCGATGTCGTGCGGACAACCCAAAAGCGCCACCATTTGGCCGCGAGGGAATTATGGACCCGCATGGCGGCGGCGGGCGACATCTATCTTTCGAAATATCCGGGATGGTATTCGGTGCGCGACGAAGCCTTTTTCGACGAATCGGAGCTGATCGCGGGGCCTGGCGGCACACGCCTTGCGCCAAGCGGCGCACCTATCGAATGGGTTGAGGAGGAGAGCTATTTCTTTCGCCTTTCCGCCTATCAGGAGCGGCTGCTCAAATTCTACCGCGAGCAGCCAGACTTCATAACGCCCCCCCATTACCGCAATGAAATCCTTGCCTTTGTCGAGCGGGGCCTGGCCGATCTTTCGATCAGCCGCTCGACCTTCAATTGGGGCATTCCCGTGCCCGGCGACGAGCGCCATGTGATGTATGTCTGGATCGACGCTCTTGCAAACTACATCACGGCCACGGGCTTTCCGGATCCAAAGGCTGAGCGGGCCAGGTTTTGGCCGGCGGGCGCGCATGTGATCGGCAAGGACATCACTCGCTTTCACGCGGTCTATTGGCCGGCATTTCTCATATCGGCAAAACTGGCTCTTCCGCGCCAGATCGTCGTTCACGGCTTTCTTTTCAACAAGGGCGAGAAAATGTCGAAGTCGGTCGGCAATGTCATCGACCCGCTCGCGCTCGCCAGACATTACGGCTCCGATCAGCTGCGGTATTTTCTGCTGCGCGAAGTGCCCTTCGGTCAGGACGGCAGCTATTCGCACGAATTAATCGTCAACCGGATTACCGCCGATCTCGCCAATGATCTCGGCAATCTCGCCCAGCGCTGCTTAGCGATGGTGGCCAAGAATTGCGGGGGCAAGGTTCCGGCCGCCGGAGAGCTTAGCGCAGCCGATCATGCCCTCATTGCCCAGGCTATCGCCCTTCCCGCCAAGTGCCGGGGATTGCTCAAAGATTATGCTTTGCACGCGATACTTTCCGAGATCTGGCACGTTGTTGGGAATGCGAATCGATATATTGCTGCCGAAGAGCCTTGGGCAAAACGCAAAAGCGAGCCCGCCCGCATGCAGACGATTCTCTACGTGACCGCAGAGGTTGTGCGCATCATTGCGATTCTAGTGCAGCCCTTTGTGCCGCTTGCGGCCGATAGGCTCTTGGGCCAGCTCGGCGTGCCCGGGGCAGAGCGAATGCTTGCCAATGCGGAGGTAAGCCAGGGTCTTGTGCCGGGCGCTCCCTTGCCTCCTCCCGTGCCGGTTTTTCCGCGCTATATGGGCGCAGCCGGAGGCTCAAACCTGGGAGCGGAAGACCGTGCTGATTGATAGCCACTGCCATCTCGATTTCCCGGAGTTTGCCTCCGAGCGTGAGGGCGTGGTTGAGCGCGCACGGGCGGCGGGCGTTGGCCGATTGATCACGATTTCAACGCGAGTAGGGATGTTTGACGCGGTACGTGCGATCGCCGAAAATTATGGCGATGTTTATTGCACCGTAGGAACGCATCCGCATAATGCACATGAAGAGACCGAGGTTTCCGAAGCGCAGCTGACGGCTTTGGCGCGCCATCCAAGATGCGTCGGCATCGGCGAAGCGGGGCTCGATTATCACTACGACAAAACTCCGCGCGATGTTGCGGCGAGGGCTTTTCGAACCCATATCGCCGCCGCGCGCGCGAGCCGGCTGCCAATCGTCGTCCATGCCCGGGATGCGGAGGCCGACATCGGCGCGATCCTTCGCGATGAGATGGAAAAAGGCCGGTTTTCGGGAGTCTTGCACTGTTTTACCGGCAGCGCGGCCCTCGCGGAGCTCGCGCTGTCGCTCGGACTTTATATCTCGTTTTCTGGCGTCCTGACGTTCAAGAACGCGCAAGCTTTGCGCGACGTTGCGCGCTCGGTGCCGATGGATAAGCTGCTCGTTGAGACTGACGCGCCGTTTTTGGCCCCCGTTCCCTATCGCGGCAAACGCAATGAGCCCGCCTTCGTTGCGGCCACGGCTCAAGTGCTGGCTGAAATCAAAGGGGTCTCTTTCCGAACGATCGCTGAGGAAACCAGTGCGAATGCTTTGCGCCTATTCTCGAAGATGCATGCCCCCGGCGCGGGAGCGGAGGCTGCGTGAGTTTCATCTTCACGATCCTTGGCTGCGGATCCTCGGGCGGGGTTCCGCGCCTCGGACAAGGGTGGGGCGCCTGCGATCCTGCTAATCCCAAAAATCGCCGCCGGCGTTGCTCCCTCTTGGTTGAAAAGCTTGGCGAAAACGGCGCTAAGACGCAGGTCCTCGTGGATATGTCTCCGGACCTTCGCGAACAATTGCTCGAGCAGGGCGTCGGCCGCCTCGATGGGATTCTGCTCACCCACTCCCATGCCGATCATATACACGGAATAGATGACGTCAGGCCGCTAGTCATCAATGCCAAGCGAAAAATCGATATCTTCATGGATGCGGAAACCTCGGCTGTCGTGCGCACGAATTTCCGCTATATTTTTGAAACTCCGCCCGGCAGCGGCTATCCTGCGCTTCTCAATGAGCATCGCATCGTAAGCGGCTTGCCTGTAAGCATAAACGGACCTGGGGGAATGTTGGAAGCCTTGCCATTCCGCCTTGAGCATGGCGAGATTGGCGCACTCGGCTTCCGTTTGGGCGGCTTGGCCTATTCGCCTGATTTAAATGCGATACCCCGAGAAAGCGTGCCTTTTCTTGAGGAGCTCGATGTTTGGATCGTCGATGCGCTGCGCTATAAATTCCACCCAAGTCATTTCTGCCTAAAAGATACCTTGGAGTGGATCGAGAAATTGCGCCCCAAACGCGCAATTCTCACCAATCTTCATACCGATCTCGACTCTGCCCGCCTGCAAAGCGAGCTCCCAGCCAATGTCGAGCCGGCCTTCGATGGCATGCAAATTTACCTCTGAATATGTTTGCCGCTACTGACTCCTCAGAAAAGCGTGATAATGCAAATTGCCGGATTAGAGCCGCAATAACAATTACATTGGTTCCATAATATGGATTATGCGAATATCCCGGCTGACCAAGGTCTCCGTCTGCCGGCGTCCCTCTTAGATTTCCCGGCGGCGCCTTCTTGGGCTTCCCGAATGGAGTAGCCAAAGAGGCGGAGAATTGATATGTTTTCTTGGTTAGGGGATTTTCGGCGTTCGGTCATTTGGAACAGCAGCCATCGGCGAGCCATGCGGCTGGCACCTCTTGGTACCGGCCTCGTTGTGTGCGTGCGGTTCCGGGAGCCCGGCGGGAACGGCGGCCAAACAGGCGCGGCCGCCACCATTATTCTCTAAGAAACTGCGGCGGATACGGACAGACACACCATGAGCAAAGGTAAAGATTTCCGGGGGCCCAAGAAGCGCGGCTTCGACGACGATGGGCCCGCGCCCTATGACCCCCCGCGGCCGGGCCGTTCCCCGCGCCCGGGGCCCCCTGCCGGGGTGCCTATGGACATCGCTGGCCCCGCGGTGGACGCGGTGGTCAAATGGTTCAAACCCGAAAAGGGTTTTGGCTTTGTCGAACTGAGCGATGGCACGGGCGACGCGTTCTTGCATATTGGGACGCTTCACGCGGCAGGCTTTGAGACGGTGCCTCCCGGCGCGAAGTTGAAAATAAATACCGGCACGGGCGCCAAGGGAGTGCAGGTCACGCGCGTTCTCGAAGTCGATACGAGCGGAGCCGCGGATAGGGCCCCCCGGGGATTTGGCGAGGTCCGCCAGCAGAGGCGCGCTCCCGATCCTTCGACGGCTGTCTCCGTCACTGGCACCGTCAAATGGTTCGACGATCACAAAGGTTTCGGCTTCGTGCAGTCAAACGACGGCGGCAAGGATGTCTTTGTCCACATTTCCATATTAGCTCCCTCGGGGATCCAAAATCTTGCCGAAGGCCAGCCCGTGACGATGCAAGTGGTAGATACACCCAAGGGCCGGGAGGCATTATCGATTTCCCTTAATTGAGCGCCAAATTGAAACGGTGAGCACGGGTGGCCGGGCTGAACGCCAAGCTCATGCAGCCATCCAGCGACATTTCCAGGTTGATCAAAATCGTCGAAGCCCTTCGCCGGCCCGAGGGGGGCTGCGCCTGGGACAGGGAGCAAACCTTCGAGGCCATTGTCCCCTACGCAATCGAAGAAGCGTATGAGATTGCCGATGCCGTCGCGCGCTGCGACATGGAGGATCTGAAAGGAGGAGCTGGGCGATCTTCTGCTTCAGGTGGTCATCCAATCGCGAATTGCCGAAGAGCTCGGCTGCTTCGATTTCGGCGGGGTCGTCGGGGCGATCACCAAAAAGATGATCCGGCACCACCCCCATGTTTTTGGAGCGG
>JAFMSB010000351.1 GCA_017353815.1 Methylocapsa sp.
CGCCGGCCAAATCAAGAACGCTCGATCCCGAATTGAGGCGCGCAGAAAATAAGGTGGTGTTGATGATGACATCGGGCTTACGTGCGGCCAGCTCGGCGCAGATAAAATCGATCGCGCGCTCATCCTTGAGGCTTGAGACGAAAACAGCCCTCACGCAAAGCCCGCGCGCGGCGAGCGCAGCGGCAAGGGCTAGAATTGCCGCGGTGTCGTTTGCAATCAAAAACGAGCGGTAAAAGACGATAAGCGCCTGTCCCTTGGGATTGGAAGCTTCCCGGCAGCCCGCCTCAAAGAGGCCGGCATCGGGTATGTCATAGCCCGATTCGGTTTCTCGCCAGGCAGGCCGGGCGCGCTCAAAATTCGCGATAAACTCAAAAAGCGCGGAAATGCGCTCGCTGCTGCCCAGCTGGAAGGCTTCGTGGATGCGGCGCAAATCGCCGATGCCAAGGGTCGAGGCGGCAGCGAGCCGTTCGTCCGCCATGCCGTCGCCCGGCACGATGGCAAGCGCAAAATTCATGGCCCGTGCGGCGCGGGATAATTCTTCCACGCCATAGCGCCAGTAGTCGAGGCCGCCCAGGAGGCGGACAAGCACGAAGCGTGCATGGTTTGCCGCTTTCTCAACATAAAGGTCGACGGAATAGGGATGTTTGAGCAAAGCAAGATTTGCAAGCCGCATACTCATGGCGCCTTGCGGGCGCCCGCGGGCCGCCTCTGCCATGAGGCTTAAGTCGCTGTCGGAGAAAGAGAGAAAGAGTATCTCGGCCGGAGTCTGGCTGAGATCGATGGCCGCTTCCGCGTCATCGAGCGACCGCTTCTCGACGCGCAAGAGATGCATGGATCAGGCCCAGCCGTTGCTAAGCGCTTGCGCAATCGAAGTTTTATCGAGGCCTTTTTGACCAATGACCACGAGACAACCCCGTCGCTCCTCGCCCATCCGCCACGGGCGGTCGAAGCTCTTTTGGAAGCGCCCTCCGACGCCTTGCACAAGCATCCGGTGGGGCTTGCCGCGCACCTCGGCAAAACCCTTGATCCGGAGCACGTCATGGCGCTGCGCGATCTCGCTCAACTGACGCAGCCAGGCATCGGCGTCGCTCACCGTGCCGATCTCGAAGCTTGCGCTTTCGAAATCGTCGTGATCATGCGTGGTTTCGCCGTCATGATGCGAAGGGCGCGCGGCAATATCGTCTTCGGCTGCGGCGGAAAGGCCAAGCAGAATGGCAGGATCGACCTTTCCTTCGCGCGCGGGCAGGAGTTTTACCGCGCGCGGGACAGCCGCGGCAATTTGCGCCGCGATCTGGTGCTGTTCGGCGAGGCTGATGAGATCGGCTTTGTTCAGCACTATGAGATCGGCGCAGAGCAACTGGTCCTCAAATACCTCCTCGAGCGGATTATCATGCGCGACGGAAGGATCGGCCTGGCGCTGGCGCGCCAACCGTTCTGGATCATCCGCAAAACGGCCGTCCGCCACTGCTTTGCCGTCTACGACCGCAATCACCCCGTCGACGGTCAGCCGCGCCCGGACCGCAGGCCAGTCGAAAGCTTTGACCAGGGGCTTTGGCAGCGCAAGCCCGGAAGTTTCGATGACGATGTGGCTGGGCAAAGGATCGAGCGCCAGAAGCCTTTCGATCGCGGGCAGAAAATCTTCGGCTACGGTGCAGCAGATACAGCCATTCGCGAGTTCGATGATTTCCTGCGCGCCGCAGCCCGCATCGCCGCAGCCGTTCAATATTTGGGCGTCGATGCCGATGTCGCCAAATTCGTTTATGAGAAGAGCAAGGCGGCGGCCGCGCGCATTTGCAAGAAGGTGGCGAATGAGGGTTGTCTTTCCCGCGCCAAGAAAGCCGGTTACGACCGTCGCCGGGATTTTGGTGAAAGGATTCATGCACAGCACCCTTCGGCATTGCGCGGGTGCTCTTTTTGAGGCCCAGGGCAATACGGGCCCTGGCGCAACCGGAAGGCAGCAGCACCGGCGAAAGCCCGGGCACCCCGCCAGGCCTTCCTCGATCGAACGGCAGGTCTCCTGGCTCGCGGATCGTCGCCGCGCGCCGCCTTCCCAGGTAAAGCAACTCTCACCCAGTGGCATAAGCGCGCGCGGCTTCCCGCTGACAGTTGCGGGGGCAGCTGCGGCTCGCGGCGCGGTTGGCCGCACCCTGCCGCATTCCCTTTTACCCCTCATGGCGAGGGACCGTTACGGTGCCGACACTAGACCGAACCGCGCAGCTGTCAACCTATCCGGGCCCAGCACCGATCCAGCCATTCAAGTTTAGAATTATTCTAAAAATGTTTGACGCGAAACATTTCTGTAAGGTTCCCGCCCAAAACTTTACACGCCCGAAATAAGGTTTCGCCTTTGCCAGAGTAAGAACGGCGGATATTTATGAACAATCGAAGGAGAGTTCCGCGATCGATCTATGCGAGAATGGGCCGCGCCGCCGGGGCGCTGGCGCCATCGGACAATCCGAGAGCCTTTCGAAAGCGGCTTCGATCATCATCCGACGCGATTATCCCAAAACGAAGCCAGTCTGGCCGCTTCTCGAACCGCCGCGCCAAAATGCCCGCCTTGGCAAGGCGGCCAAACCAAGCCTGCGCACCGCGGTGGCGCACGAGCCGGAAAAGCAAAGTGCCGCCAAGGAGCGTAAAACCCGCCGTGGCCAAGATGTGATCCATTGCGGCTGTATCCGATTTCAGTCTTTCCCGGACCGCGGCAAGCCAACTTAAATCCATCAGGGCTTTCCTGCCGATGGCAATGGCTGCGCCCGAAACCGGCCAGGGTCCGAGAGCCGCGCGAAGCCGCGCTGTGATGCTGGCGGGCGCGATCGCAAATCCAAGCCGGAGTCCGGGAAGGCCATAGGTTTTCCCGAAGGAGCGCAACACAATCATCCCGCTTGCAGGCA
>JAFMSB010000352.1 GCA_017353815.1 Methylocapsa sp.
GAACAGCTCCCGGCTTGGTCGCAAAGCTATCGACAAGCTTCATTACGTTCTGCACCGAGATATGCTGCAACGGGACGACCGATATCCCATAGCCCGGCTCAACTTTGCTCCCTTTTTCTGCGCGGGAAACATCCCCGGTCCCGGTTGCATCGTCGGCAGGCACGATCCGGTAGCCGCCGGCATCATGCACCAAAACCGCATTGCTCATCCGCAACGCGCTCTCGAGGACGAAAAGCACTTGGGACTTTGGAATTGGCCGCCCCGAGGAAAGGCTGATCGTGCCCTGCACGCGCGGGTCGACGGAATAGCCGACGCCCAAAATATCCCCCAAGATAACCTTTGCTACGGCGCCGATCGGGGCATCCTCGAAGTTGAGGCTAACGCCCTCGGAGCCGTTCGAGGCGCCAGGAGGCGAGGACGCGGCCCCGCTCGAACCAGCGGGATCGCTCCCGCTGCCGTAGTAGAGCTGCGGCCGGGCGTCCCCCGTTCCGGTATCTGCGGTGGAAACCGGCCCCGGAACACGCGGGCGCAGATCCATTTCGCGAACCCGGTCGAGGGCGTCCGGGGGCTCGTTGGTTCCATATGGAGGAGGGGAGGAACTGCAAGCGGACAGCGCCGCGGCGGCAAAAAGCAAGGAAGCTGCCACGGCAAGGCGGCGGCCAGGGTTTGCTCCGCCGCTTAAGAAAACCAAGCCCATTCAACTGGATCCGGAGGCATGCAATCAGCCGCGCAACTCTTGTACCGGCCACCCAACAGACCGCCACTCATAATGCCATAAACCTTAACGGAGCAGCATAGAGTGGAACGCGTTAACAAAATAAGCCGCACGATGCGGCGCAAACCAAGGTTTTGGCGCAACCTGCCTCTAGGGGGCGTCGAGTCGTGGCTGAGGAAAATGTCAGTAAAATGGCCCGGATAGAAGAGGCGCAGCGCGAAATGCGCAGCCTCCCGGGCGCTCAGGCAGCTTTCAGCCGGGCAATTCGCGCCGACACAGGAGGGTGGGAGTAATAAAACCGGGCATAGAGCGCATCGGGAGTGAGCGTTGAGAGATTATCGCGCGCGAGCCTTATCAAGGCGCTAATCAGGGGCGCAGGCCCGGTCATCGCCTTGGCAAAGCTGTCAGCCTGATATTCCGCCCGGCGCGACAGATGGCTCGTCAGCGGGGAGAGGAGATGCAATGCAGGGCCCATCGCGGCGGACACAACAATCAAGATGAGCGCCGGATCGGGCGGCAGCCCGAAGGCATTGGCAAAGCCGCCATCCGCGAAGGCAAACCCGAGGATCGCAAAGCCAAAGAAAGCAAGCACGGCTGCTTCCGCCATGCGCTGGCGGATATGCCCGAGCTTGTAGTGCCCAAGCTCATGGGCAAGGATCGATAAGATTTCGTCGGGAGCGTGGTTTTGCAGAAGCGTGTCAAAAAACACAATTCGTTTGGCCCGGCCGAAACCGGCGAAATAAGCATTGCCATGGGACGAGCGCCGTGAGGCATCCATCACATAAAGTCCCTTCGATTCAAACCCGCATCTCGCGAGCAAAGCCTCGATGCGCTCCTTGAGCGGCCCCTCCGGCATGGGCGTGAATTTGTTGAACATCGGCGCAATGAACGCCGGAATTATCACGCTCATCGCGAGCGCGAGGGCGGCAAAGCCCGCCCAGGCTGCAAGCCACCAATAAGAAGGCGAAAGCTGCGGGAGAAGAAAGAGCGCGCACAGCAAAGGTACGCCAAGCGCGAGCGAGAGAGCCGCGCCTTTGATCCGGTCGCGGACGAACATCAGCGGCGTCTGCCGATTAAATCCAAATTTCGTTTCGAGCCAGAAAGTGCTGGCGACAGAAAAGGGCAAATGAAGCAGGCGTTCGGCGAGCGCAAAGGCAAGCACAACCGCGACGCTGCGCAAGATGCCCGGGACAACGAAGACGGCGACCAGCGAATATAGCGGGCCGAGCAAGAAGACGAGCCACAGCACGGTCAGGATCGTGTCGAAGATGGTCTTGGCGATGCCGAGCCGCGTGCGTGCCAAGGTATAAGCTGCGGCGCGCTTATGCTCCTCGAGGCTGATTTGTCCGCCAAGCGCGGCGGGAACACGCTCGCTTTGCGTTCTGACCGCAGCCGCTTGCCGCATAAGCAGCAAGACGCCAAGTGCGCCAGATAGGATTATGGCTAAGATGATGGCAGCGGCTATCATATGCATCGGGTGAGTTTACGAATAGCGGCCATACCGCGATGAGCCTAGTGGCTTGGTTGGTAAATCGCAAGCAGGGCCTGCGCGGGCAAGCGCCGCGCCGCCCTGCGGGGCCCTGCCCTCTGCGAGATCACGATAACGCGAAATAAAATTAACTCCGCCGTCTAGGAATAAAAATCCGCCTCCCCCGGTCTTGTCTCCGGAAGCGATTTTATCGCCGTGCAGGAGACAAACTATGATCAAAGACGATTCAAGACAGGGCCCAAGCCGGCGCCGTGTCCTCGAATGCATGACCTGGGCCGGAACGGGCGTCCTTTGGTCGATTGCGGGTGGCGTGCCGCATTCGCTCGGCCTTGCCGGCGAGGCTTCGGCAAAGGAAGCCCAAGGCTTCACCTTCGTTCAGATCAGCGACAGCCACATTGGCTTCAACAAGCCTGCCAACCCGGGTGTTGCGGGCACGCTCGAGCAGGCGATCGGACGCATCGGCACATTCGCCGCAAAGCCTTCCTTCCTGATCCACACCGGCGACATCAGCCACTTGTCGAAGGAGCAGGAATTCGACGAGGCTAAACAAATCATCGCCCAGGCAAACCTCCCGGTTCATTATGTGCCGGGCGAGCACGACTTCTTGGACGAGGATGCAAAACTCTATCGAGAGCGCTTTGGCCGCGGCGCTCTGGGCGCGGGCTGGCACAGCTTCGATGTAACGGG
>JAFMSB010000050.1 GCA_017353815.1 Methylocapsa sp.
GGCGGCGAGGCATTGCCGCGCATTCCCCGTCGAATCGAATGCCGCGTGACTGAATCCATAAAATGCGAACACACGTTAGCCGCTGAGCGGATGGCACGGACTCGGCCGCATCGGCCTCAAAGGTCTCCCCGCTCCAAAGCCCGCTGCAAAAAGGCCCATCTTACATCGGCGGTTATCCCCGGCGCTTGGGCCAGGCACGGGGGCACGGCTCCGAACCGAATCTGATCGGACAAATAATCCAGCCAATCTTACCTGTCCGCCCTTGTTCTCTGTCCTTGGCCTTGTAAGGTTTTGAGCAGACTTCGGACAAAAATGTTTCACGTGAAACATTTTTTGAATAATTCTAAACAGTATTGGATGGCCGGTTGCCCCAAACTCCCGTAGGAGTCAATCAACCGGGCGGCATCCTGAGAAAGCTCCTGCATTCAAGGCCCAAGCTCGCTCAGTAAAGGGTGATCCGCGGGGCGGCACCCGAGCGGCCAATGATATTTTCGCTCCGTCTCCGCAAGCGGGAGATCATTGATGCTCGCGATCCGCCGCCATCAACCAGTTCGGAGCGAATTCCCAATTTTCGTTGTTGCTGCTTGCAGCTGCTAAGTGGCGGCAGGCTCAGTGCACCCATGTTTCACACGCCGGATCGACGACGGTGACCATGGCCACGGGAATACCCAGGCCGAGCCAAGGAAGTTCTGCGACCGCGCCGTTTGACCGCAACGGCGTCACCGTCACTCGCAAAGGTGAACGGCCTGAGCCGCGACGAATTGAAGTTTCTCCGCCATGAGTTATCCACGCGGGCGCCTTGGGCGTACAGGAGGCAATTAATCTTTGCACAGCAGCCGAGCCATCTGTGCTATGAAGGTAGCCTTCCTTGAAGGCAAGCCCAGTGCCAGAACTAAGCAGCCTCCGCGCCGCCGCATTGGCAAATAACACCCTCGCGGCGCCGTCGACAAGTATCACACTGCACTGCAAACTCTCCAGGCGCTCTGGGCCGGTATCATGGTCGAGACTGCACATCCGGAGCTCACGATGAATGCGAACGGCGCGATCGATATGCGGCAGTGCAGCCTCGAAGATATGCTTTTGCTCGGCAGTTATTTCATCATTCCCGGGCGCATTGGCAACAGCGATCAATGCCGAGAGTCCGTCACCGGCCAACAAATTTGCGCTCATGGTCGCAAGCCCGAATTCGGCCGGGCGAAACCATTCATTGAATACGGCGGTGGCAGCGAAGTCCTCTCGCAAGATCAGGTTGTCGAGTAAGTATATCTCGCCGACGGGCCACGCCGTGCTGAGGCGCCAAACCGGATTGTGGAAGGCCCAATAGTCTCTATAGATCGCAGTCATGGCGGGATCGGTACGCGGCGCCACCGAAAAATATGTCCGGGCGCGAAAGTCCATTGCAGACAAAGTAATGTGTGCCGCCCCAATGTTGTCCGCAAGGCTTATAAGGGCCCTCGGCCAAAGAGTGCTGTCAACACCCGCCTCATAGATCAAATCTATCAATGCAAGAATGTCGTCTTCGAAACTCATTGCAACAAACCCAAGCAAGGAAAGCTTCAGCTATTTTTATCATAGTTCAAGGAAAAAGCATGGACCGGGGCGCATCATGAACCTGAAAGCTGCTCAACGTTTCGTTTTTTTCCTCGTTGGCGGCGTCGAGCAGGAGGCGGACAAGCCTCCGCGGCGGTCAGGCCGAAGCGGCGGCGGAGGTTAATCTCCTGCCGCTGGCAGTCAACATCGGGGGCCTGGTACCGCGACGATCGCGACGGGAGCATCCATCCCGGGAAAGTTCGCGAGCCGGGCCAGCTTGGAGGCAACAGTATGTGGGAGTAACGCGGCTCTACCTCGCTCGCATTTCGCTTCTGGATCAACATATAATCGCGCTGCCGCGCTAAACCCCGCGCCGGTTCGAGTCATAAGCAGGCATTCAATCCCTCAAAAAATCATTAAATCTCGCACAAGCGCTCGAATTGGATGCATTGTTGAGCACGGCCTTCCCTGGCGGTGAGGCTTTACCGCGTATCCCCTGTCGAGCCGGATGCTGCGTGGTTGAATCCACAAATGGCAAACGCGCGTTGCCCGTTGAGCGGATAGCACGGACGCGGCTGCATCGGCTGCGATCAGGCAACCCAAGCCACCATCCGGGGGAGAACCCGCAAGCTGCTGCGGTCTAAGCGTTTGAGCCGGCGGCCGCGATCGCGCTTTTCAAAGCCCAAGCTCGCTCAGTGAGGGGTGATCAGAGGGGCGGCACCCGAGCGCCCAGTGATACTTGCGCTCTGCCTCGGCAATGGGCAGGTCATTGATGCTCGCGTTCCGACGCTGCATCAACCCATTCGCCGCGAATTCCCAATTCTCATTGCCATAGGAGCGGAACCAATTTCCTGAATCATCGTGCCATTCGTAAGCAAAGCGCACCGCAATGCGATTGCCGCAAAAAGCCCATAACTCCTTGATGAGCCGGTAGCCAAGCTCGTGCGCCCATTTGCGCTTGAGGAACGCAATGATCGCCTCGCGGCCGGAAAGGAATTCCGCGCGATTGCGCCACGCGCTATCTTGCGTATAGGCAAGCGAGACTCTTACCGGATCGCGGCTATTCCATGCATCTTCCGCGGCGCGCACTTTTTGGCACGCCGTATCAAACGTAAATGGGGGCAAAGGCGGGCGCGATTCCATTTCTTATTCCAAATTCCCTACAAGCTGCCCTGAGGGGATGCAGTCTCTGCGCTACGCGAGAATCGGAAAGTGCCGCTGGACCAAGCCTGCGGCACCGATGCGAATCTTGCGCACGTGATAGCGGTCCGGCTAGCGCGGGGTGATCGCTACGGGCCGGCTTCTCGCAGCTGCTGCGCTGAGGGCAGCAGAGTGAGATACCAGAGCACGGCAGCGACCAGCAGTAGCGCGGGCACGTCGCCCACCAAGTGGCCTGCCCCGTTTCTATCATGGACAGCCTGTATGGCCATAATGGCAGCGTGTAGACCGTGAACGAGATTAGGCTGCGATGTTCGGAAGGGTTACGTGTGGCAGCAATGAGAAAGGCGCCGAGTACTGCGTAATTCCCGCAAATTATCTGGAAGTAGTATTGACCGTGGCCGCTGTGCCATTGCCATCCCGAAGGCCAAACGAGTCTGAGCGGGTAAATCGTGAAGAAGATTACGCCCAATGCCATGAGCGCGATCTTGAGGAGCTTTTCTCGCGTGGTGTCGCCCATTGCGTGGTCGGATATTAGCAAGGATTGGCTCCGGGATGCATGATCGCTCATCCGTGTCTTATGATTGTTCGTGTGAATCTGCGGAATGGCCGCGATGGCGGACCCGCTTGGTGAGGTGCTTCGTTCATTTCGCCTGACGGGCGGCATCTTCCTCGACAGCCAATTCACAGCAACGTGGTGTGTGTACACGAAGGTCCGGGACGAGGATTGCAAACTATTCGTCGCGGCTCCCACGCAAATCATTGCGTATCATTTTATCGTCTAGCAGGCTACTGAAAAAGTCGATTTTGTGGGCAGACTTCTTCTGATTCAGGAGCAAATTTCAGTCGATTGTCGGCGCATAGCGCGGGGTAGCAAGCAGATTTGAATGGTTTCGCGGCTCGCTGTTCACGTTGGACGGATTCATCCTGCTGCGGCCAAGATTTTGGGAATGCGGATGAGATTGTAGGCCGCGGCGGCAAGGACGAAGAACCATTCTACAAGCTTACGCCCGCGATGCCGTGTCTTGCGCATGACGCCCACGGTCTTCATCCAGCCGAAAGGTTCTTCGATCCGCTTGCGTTTAATCTGGCTGATTTTGTAGCCCGCATGACGGGTGGCTCGCGCATCGATTGCCGAGCGGCGCCGCCTATTGTTCTGAGCTACATGCGGCACGCACCCTTGTTGCCGGCAACCGGCCACGAAGCCGGTGGTATCGTAGTTCTTGTCGGCTCCAATGGTGGTTCCCCCCTCCCGGCATTGTCTTTGATCATGTCGAGAGCGGCCGCACGCTCGGCCGTGCCGTTGGCCGCAGTCAATCTCGCATCTAAGATCAGGCCGTGGTTGTTCTCCATCATGATGTGGCCCCTATGACAGAGCTTGGCCTCCTTGCCCGAACCCTTGCGGAATAGTCGCGCATCGGGATCGGTCGTGGAAGCGTGCGTTTCATTGGTTCTTTTCTCGCCGTGAAAATCGCGTGCGGCATTGCGCCCGCCATTTGGCGGCTCATTGCTTCCATCCTTCGGCACGAAGCTTTTCATGCTGGCCCATGCCTCGATTAGCGTGCCATCGACCGAGAAGTGTTCGCTCGACAAGAGCTTGCGCACCTCAGGCAGGTTCAAAACCCCCGTCAGGAACTTGGCTGCGACATCGCCCGCCAAGAGGCGATCTCGGTTCTTGCAGAATACGGTTGGGTCCCATACCGGATCATCCGCCGAAAGACCCACAAACCAGCGGAATAGAAGATTATAGTCGAGCTGCTCCATCAGCAGCCGTTCGGAACGCACGCTATAGAAAGCCTGGAGAAGCAAAGCGCGCAGAAGCCGCTCGGGCGGGATGCCGGGCCGGCCATGCCGTGCGTAAAGCTTGGTGAACGTCCGCGATTGACCGGCGCGGACCTCATCAATCAGCGTACGGATCGCACGCAAAGGATGACCCAACGGGATCCGTCGTTCAAGGTCCACGTAACTGAACAATTGCGTTGGCTTCTCGTCGATTCCGCGCATCACACCCCCCGAATCAGGGGCCCAACGGAATCACACTCAAGTCGCCGCAGAAATAGACTTTTTCAGCAGCCTGCTAGGCCGTGGTGACCGTTTAACTATCTGAGCCAGATTTGGATAGCGGTGAGTTTGACGAAGCCCATAAAGTTGGCGAGCAGCTTGTCGTATCTTGTCGCGACGCGCCGGAACTGCTTGAGTTTGTTGAAGAGGCGCTCGATGAGATTGCTCTCTTTATAAAGATCAACGTCATATGCGCGCTGGATCTTGCGGTTGCGTTTCGGCGGAATGATGATCTCGCTCGCCCGTTGAGCAATCTTCTCATGCAAGTGATTGGCATCATAGCCTTTGTCGGCGATGGTGACAGAAGCCGTGAAGCCGTCGATGAGTTTGTCTGGAAGCAAGCCGAGTTGCCCTTCTGATGTTACTGTGTTAGTCAAAGATCAATAATTGGCGTGGTTCAAAGTCTCCACTGAAGGAGGCTTTGGGGTGATTCTTCTGTTTTTGCTGAGCGAGCGCCAGATGGCACGGATTTCGCCTTGTTTTTCCGTTATCGCACGGCGTTCCGAGGGTTGATGACCGGCGAGTCGTCAGTGGCATTGTCTATGTGATCACCCGACCATAGGCGTGTTTATCCGTGTCGAATGAGCGTTTATCCTTGTCAGCGGCGTTGCGCAAATAGCGCCGAGGCGGGGTTGCCGATCAGCGTGTTGTCGCCCTTTTGCAGCCGCTGGTCCAGGGCAGTGACGATCGCTTCACAGTCCGTGCGGCCTTTCTCGTCCTTCCAGCCGTCCCTCGGATTATGCGCGATGGACACGAATTCTTCGCGAATAGACACGAGGTTACGGAACCGCCAGCAGCGAAACAATTCCTCAAGGTATGGCACGAAAGCAAAGAGAACCGTCGCAATCATTACAGATGCGAGATAACCAGTTGGTAACGGGTGCGCTTTCCAAGTGAAAGACCAATCGCCCGCACCAAACCCGAACACTGCGCAGAATTGATCCCAGTGCAATGTAGCCGCGAGCAAGATTGCCGTGAGGGGCACCATTTCAAGCAAACTATGCATCGACTGTTCGACAAAATTGACATTACGCTTGGGACTCGTATAGGACACGTCAATCAATGCCGTAATTTCATGCACGATGAAAGTCACGACCGCGACGGCAATCACCGCCGCATTAATTTCAAAGACTATCGCAGGTAGCATCATGACTCCGATCTGGAAGAGCATGATAGAGTGCGCCACACTTTCAGGGAGACCGCTCGTCCGCTCGATATGCGTCCGGCGATGGCAAACCCAATCGCCTATCCCGGCGAAGAACCACAGGGGAACAATGAAATAGAGCAGGATCAGTACTGCTGGATCGGAAAACATTTTGTCTCCTCATAAGAGAATAAAAGTGAGCAGCGGACGTAAGAAAAGCCGCGGAAATTCGCGCGATTGTTGGTTTCTTTGCTGTCATATCCCTGTTGTGTGGCCTCACCGTCCTAATTCCGATGTACATTGTCCATTGGTCAAGTGACTGATTATTTGGGTACAGGATTCCAGCTCTTAGTTTTCATGTTTGGGTGCGGGATTGTCCGCCTTTGCAGTTGCGGCACTGCAAGTATATCTCTTCAGCTGCACAACGCTGCTATATTGAGATTGGCCAGTGCGCCTGGGAATCGTCTTGGCGGTTAATCCAGAAACGCAGCGATTTTCGCAGATACTCGGTTCCGTGGCACTTATCGCAGGGGAATCGATCGGGTCGATAAATGTGAATGCACCATATTGACTATGGCATTGAAGATAGTGTCCTATCCCCAATAGCGACTGCGCAATTAGGTCGGAGAATGCCCCCCCCGAAGCCAGTTGCTGAGAGTATATCGACCGCTGAAGGTCATGGCCTGAAGCCAGGGATACTTCGGCCATCGAGAACGTCGGCCTTTTCTTGGGTGATGAGCCGATGAGTCTGAGCGGCACATTAGGCTCCCGTACATTTTTACTGCAATTGATGGAGGTCGAATTGCTCATCCAAGGGGTTGCCCTGTTATTGAGAATTTGAGGAGAGCTGGAAATAGCCAAATTTCCTGCTTGCAGATTGACGGTCTATCGGCGTTTCCCAGGCTGGGAAAACGTGGGCGGGAGTTGGGTCTTGACTACTGACAGGCAAGCTGTAACGGCCCGGCAAAGCAGTGCGCTCAAATTAATTAAAGTTGATTAGAAACGGCGATGTAGTGCAAACTGAAGTTATCGAAAATCCCACATGTGTTGAGGTCCAGAAGTTTCGATCCTTGCCATCGGAAAACAGCTTGGCGATGGCTGTCAGGTCATGTACTAGCTGGATTTGCCCCGCTGAGAATATATCTAATATCGAAATTCATTAGTTGTCAATCGAATCTTGTTTGCGAGCCCGGTACCGTCTGCCACAAAGGCTACCTTGACGGCGCTCCCCCGTCATGCATTGCCAGGCTCGAAACGGACGTCGATTAAAGATGAATTTGGAAAGGAGGCTATCCGGGAGCCTCACCGTAAGATTCTATGGCCGAAATTGTTCTCGTGCATGGTATTGACCAGCAAGACAAGTCTGCGGAGACTCTTGAGAAGGAGTGGCTGCCGGCTTTGGCGAGCGGCCTACGCCTGGCAGGATTTCCCGCCGTAGCCGATCGCATTTGGTCCGAAAATGGCGAACCAGGCAGTATAGATACCCACATGGCCTTCTACGGCAACCTCTTTCTCATTCCGGGACTGCAAGGTGACGGTGTGCGCACGTCACCGTCACAAGAGTGCGAACTGCTCGATGCTCTTGCCATTGAATGGCTGCGCCGCGCAGCCGATAGGGCAACGACTCAGAGGACTCGCCAAATCGCCAGGCGAGAATTTAACCAATTAACTCATAACCTCGGAGTCGAACAAGGAGCTGGCAAATACGTCCGCAGCGCTGCCAGATGCCTTGCCAAGATCCCCTGGTTTGCTCCCTATGGTATGGGATTAGCGGAACGGTTCGTCCAGCGTTCTCTCACCCAGGTCACCCGCTATTTTTCCGAGGCGTATATTCGCGCTGCCGCTGTAAAATCCATACTAGACCTCATTGGTTCAGAAACCAGGGTGTTGATCGGGCATTCACTGGGTTCCGTGGTCGCTTATGAAGCGAGTCATCATATCGTTCGACCTCTTCCACTGTTATTGACGCTCGGTTCCCCATTGGGCCTCCATACAATTATATACGACCGGCTCCAGCCACAGCCGCCTAGCTTTCCGTTGGCTGTGCGCAGATGGGTGAACATTGCGGATCCGGATGATTTTATCGCGGCCGATCCAAAGATCGAGAGCCTATTTGGTGCCGGTAAGCCTGCCAGCGCCCTGCTCGAGGGTAGCTTCACGCAAGAGGGTGGCTCCGAGCCTCACAGTTCCTTATTTTACCTAAGACGGCCAGAGGTCGGGGGACCCGTCGGAAAGCTGTTTCAGGATTATGCTGGTCCGCGTTCA
This sequence comes from Methylocapsa sp., assembly GCA_017353815.1. Classification (GTDB taxonomy): domain Bacteria; phylum Pseudomonadota; class Alphaproteobacteria; order Rhizobiales; family Beijerinckiaceae; genus Methylocapsa. The sequence goes on from JAFMSB010000050.1 coordinate 8,159, forward strand.
GACCGAATATGCCGTGAGAGTCTCGGTTCAGGAAAACGGATTAGGCCGTAGTGACAATTTAGGATTTTGGGGATTCCCAAAGGGGCGCAAATCACATTCAAGGCTGATTCTTGGAGATCGGCCATGGATTGTGATGAACTGTGCGATGATCAATGGGAACGGCTGAGAGGCTTGGTGCCAGGCGGATGCAGAGGCAAGCGGGGTCCCCGCGTCGATAACCGCCGCTTTCTTAACGCTTTGCTCTGGATGGCACGCTCGGGCAGCCGCTGGCGTGATTTGCCAGAACGGCTTGGGGATATCATACGGTGAAGCGGCGCTATTACCGCTGGATTGCAATGGGTGTTCTTGAGACCATGTCCACGGCGCTTGCGCGCGAAGCCGATCTTGAATGGCTGATGATCGACTCAACCATCGTGCGGGCACATCAGCAGGCGGCCGGAGCGCGCCGCAAAAAAAGGGGGCCGCATGCCCAAGGCC
>JAFMSB010000051.1 GCA_017353815.1 Methylocapsa sp.
TTCTCCGCCAGCCGCCTGAACATTCCTATAAGTCCTACAGGAAAAATCTGACGGTGGCGTAAGACACATACCACCGGCGCGTCAACCGCGACAGCTGCTCCATGCCGCATGCGAGCAGGCAGCCAAAAAAAAGCTTTCCCAGTCTTGCAACAGTCTTGCAAGCCGCTGCTTCATGACGTAGCCCAATTCGGCCAGGCTTGCGGCATTTTCCGCGCGCCGCGGCAGGCCAATATTGTGGCGTTTTAGGACCGCGGGGAGGAAAATGATTGCCGCCAGCATAAATGGTGAGCCTGCCGGACTCGACCGGGCGGCTGAGCGTGCGGCGGAAATCTTATCCCAGGCGCATTTTCCGGTCATAGCGGGTCTGGGCACGGATATCGCGGGGGCACGCGCTTCTATCTTGCTCGCGGAGAAGCTTCGCGGCGCCTATGACCATATGCGCTCACGCGAAATTTTCGCCGATCTCGACGTCATGCGGCAATCGGGTATCATGTTTACGACGTCGAGCGAAGCGCGGTTGCGGGCGGATGTTTTCCTGTTCATCGGCAAGGATTTGAATGACGTCTGGCCGGGGATGATGGAGCGCCTGTCGCCTGGTCAGCCGCCCCCATTCGATCTCGACGGCGAAAGCCGCAAGCTGCTATGGATAGCGCCAGGCCGTGCATTGCGGACCGGCGGCCTCGCCATCGAGACGCTTGAGACCTCCAATCCCCAAACCGCACTCGCTGGCGTGCGTGCCCGGGTTGCAGGCAGGCCTGTTGTCTATGCCAAGAGCATGCAGCGCAAATTCGACCGATTCGCCGAAATCTTGAAGGGCGCGCGCTTTGGTGTGGCCGTCTGGAGCAGCGGCTCACTCGATAGTCTTGCGATCGAAATGCTTCACGGCCTTTTGCGCGATCTCAATCAGACGACACGCTTCTCGGGGCTGCCGCTGGGCCCCCGCGCCAACGCCCCGGGAGTTGTGCAGACGTCCGGCTGGATGACCGGCTTTCCGGTGCGCACATCGTTCGGGCGCGGTTTTCCCGAGCATGACACATGGCGATTCGAAGCCACGCGCATGATCGAAAGCGGCGAGGCGGATGCAGCATTATGGATTTCTGCTTATGACGCCGAGGCTCCGCAGTGGAAGCGCGATGTTCCCCTTGTCGCGCTTGTGATGCGTGGGACAGCATTCAAGCGCGCACCCGGCGTCTGTATCGAGGTTGGATGTCCGGGCGTGGATCATGATGCAGCAGAATTCGCGCGCGAGACGGGCACGATCATCGCCCGGATCGCATCACATCCCAGCCAGGCGCCATCGGTTGAATCGGTTCTTGGCCAAATCGCGGCCCACCTTGAGGATTGCGCCTAAATGCTCATTCTGTTGAAAGGTGGCCGGATCGTCGATCCTGTCAATCACCGCGACGACGTGGGCGATCTTTGGATCGAAAACGACCGCATAATCGAGCCGCCCCTCGGCAAGCAGCCCGATGATGTGCATGACGTATCTGGCAAGATCGTCATGGCGGGCGCCATCGACATCCATTCGCACATTGCCGGCGGAAATGTGAATTCCGCGCGTCTGCTGCTGCCCGAAAAACACCAGAACCATCTGCCTTGGCCGCCTTCTCTTCCTTTTTCCACGGCCAAATGGTCGACCTTTGAGACCGGCACCATTTATGCGTCGATGGGTTTCACCACGGTCGTTGAGCCTGCGATCTCGCCCCATCAGGCTATCCAGGCGCATCTTGAACTTGCCGACATCCCCATCATCGACAAGGGGATTCTTATCGTCCTCGGAAACGACGATTTTTTATTGTCCCTGTTACGCGAAGGCGAGAGCTCTTCAGCGGTGGCCGATTATGTCGCCTCCGCGCTTGCGGCGAGCAACGGACTTGGCGTCAAATGCATAAATGCGGGCGGCGCAACAGCGTTCAAATACAATGCGAGGAAGTTCAGTCTCGATGATGTCGTGCCCTTCTACGCGCTCACTTCGCGCAGGATTGTCGAAGCGCTCCAGTCTGCGGTTGAAGATCTCAAAATACCGCATCCGCTGCATTTGCACGCAAATAACCTCGGTATCCCAGGCAATGTCGCGACCGCGCTTGCAACGATCGAAGCTTCGCGCGGTGAGCGTCTCCATTTGGCGCATCTGCAATTTTATTCCTACGGCAGCGAAGGGGACCACGGATTTTCATCCGCGGCGGCGGAGCTTGCTACGGCGGTGAATGCGGCGCCCAATGTCACCATTGACGTGGGCCAAGTCATGTTCCGGCAGACGGTCACGATTTCGTCCGATGTGCTGCGCCAGTTCAACGGCGCGGCGATGGCCAGCCCCAAGAAGTCAATCATTTTCGACGGCGATGGCAATGGCGGCGGCATCGTTCCTTATCTTTATCGTGAGAATGATTTCGCCAATGCCGTGCAATGGGCTTGCGGCCTCGAGCTGTTCCTGCTTATCGATGATCCCTGGCGGGTCTTTTTCACAACCGATCACCCGAATGGCGCGCCCTTTACGACCTACCCCGAAATTTTTGCTCTGATCATGAGCAGGGAAGCTCGGGCGGAGGCAATCGCGCGCCTGCCACAGGATGCGGTGACGATGATCACGCTGCCATCGATCGCGCGCGAGTACACGTTGAGCGAGGTCGCGGCGATGACCCGTGCCGCGCCCGCAAAGCTTCTGGGCCTCAAAGACCGCGGCCATCTGGGCCCCGGGGCTCTCGCCGATGTCGCTGTTTATTCGCCGGGCTCCGACATTGCAAACATGTTCCGGTTCGCGCATCTGGTCTTCAAGGACGGCGATCTCGTTGTGCGCGGCGGGCGCGTTACGCATTACCGCTGGGGCAAGGCGCTAAAATTGACCCCGGGCTACGACAAGGCCATGGATCGCCGCCTTTCGGATTACTATGACCGGCATTTCGGCTCGCCGCGCGATCTCTTTGCGGTTAAGGAGCATCTCCTTCCGCGTGCCGGGCCGTGCCGGGAGGTCTTATGCGCGCAATAAAAAGAAACGGCGTGCGCATCGACGATTCCTTTGCCGAGGCCTTTCCAATGCGCGGAACGGCAATTCTCATCACCGCACCCAACCGGCGCTGGGCGCAGCAGGCGGCAGCGACCATGACCGGCTTTGCTACCTCGGTCATCGGCTGCGGCGCCGAGGCTGGCATTGATTGCGAGAGGCCAAAAAATGCGACTCCCGATGGCCGCCCCGGCGTCCGCGTGCTCGTGTTTTCCGTTTCCACCGACACCTTGCAGTCGCAGCTCGTCAACCGTCTTGGCCAGTGCGTTTTGACGTCGCCGGGATCGGCCTGCTTTGCCGATCTTGATGGCGCCGATCGGCTGCAGCTCGGCGATGCAATACGTTACTTTGGCGATGGCTGGCAGATCTCCAAAAAATTCGGCGGCAAGCATTTTTGGCGCGTTCCGGTGATGGATGGCGAGTTCCTGTGCGAGGCAACGACGGGCCTGACCAAAAAGGCGGTTGGAGGGGGCAATCTGCTCATCATGGGCGCAACCCCGAAGACCACGATGCGCGCGGCCGAGCTTGCCGTTGCCGCGATGAATGGCATCGAGGGCGTGGTGCTGCCATTTCCGGGCGGCATCGTGCGCTCGGGCTCGAAGGTCGGCTCGAAGTACAAAGCCATGACGGCCTCGACGAATGATGCTTATTGCCCGACTCTTCGCGCCGCGGTGAAGAGCGAGCTCGACGAAGATATCGGCTGCGTCCTTGAAATCGTCATCGACGGGCTGACGGAGGAAGCCGTTGCCGCGGCCATGCGGGCCGGGCTTGCGGCGATTGTGAAACTCGGGCCCGAGGAGGGCGCGATCCGTCTTGGGGCAGGCAATTATGGCGGGAAACTCGGCCCGTTTCATTTTCACCTCAAGGATCTGCTTTCGTGAAGCCGCTCATCCTGACGCTCAAGCAAGAACCGGAGCAAAGGCTCGATCTCTCTCCGCTCGTGCCGCATCTGCTCGCCGCCAAGACGGCCAAGGAGATCGCCGCGATTGAATTGCAGACCACGCGCGTAAAAGTGAGCGCCGGCGATATTTTTAAACTTCAGGCGGGAAACGCCGAATCGATAAGGTTTGAGGGGGGATCATCCCGTTTCGACAATATTGGCCTCGAACTGAAGGCGGGCGAGATCGTTATTGAAGGCGATTGCGGCAAGGCGCTTGGGCGAGGCATGAGCGGCGGAGATATCGTGGCTTATGGGGATTGCGGCCCTTATGCCGGTTCCGTGATGTCGGGCGGGCGGCTCGAGATCGCAGGCGATGCCGGAAGCTTTCTTGGCGCGCCGCTCGAAGGCGAGATGGAAGGCATGACGGGCGGGCTCCTGATCGTGCGCGGAAGCGCGGGCGAGCGCGCGGGGGACCGGCTGCGCCGGGGCACGATCCTGGTCGAGGATTCGGCGGGAGACTATCCCGGAAGCCGGATGATCGCGGGCACGCTGATCGTTCTGGGTAACTGCGGCAGTTTGCCCGGCTATCTCATGCGCCGCGGCACGATCCTCCTTGCCGAGCCGCCGGATCTCGGGCCAACCTTCGTCGATTGCGGCGTGCACGAACTTGCTTTTGCCAGCGCCTTCGCCAATCTTCTGCGCCCCGAGAGCCGGGCCGCCGCGCGGGTGCTTTCGCAGCCGCTTGCGCGATTTGCGGGCGACATGGCCGCGCTCGGGAAAGGAGAAATCTTTTTTCCCCAACCATGATCCCGCCTTTTCTGGCAGCGCGACGCGACCGCTTTCTCGGCCTCATCGGCACGAGACCCGTGTACATGGGCATCCTCAATGTGACGCCCGACTCCTTCTCGGATGGCGGCCGGTTCTTCTCCCCCGGGACGGCTCGCGCGCAAGCCAAAAAGCTTCAAGCCGACGGCGCCGATATCATCGACGTTGGAGCCGAATCCACCCGGCCGGGCCATACGCCGGTTTCTGTGGAAGGAGAGCTTGCGCGCCTCGAACCCGTTCTCAGAGAGCTGACCAGTGAGCTCGATATTCCTTTTTCGATCGATACTTCCAAGTCCCATGTTGCCCGGCGGGCGGCAGAACTCGGCGTGAGTGTGGTCAATGATGTTTGGGGATTCCAAAAAGATCCGGCGATGGCGGATACGGTCGCCCTGACCGGCATGGCAGCGGTGATAATGCACAATCGCGACAACGCCGATGCAAGCCTCGACATCATCGCGGACATGCGCCGCTTCTTCGACAAATCGTTGCGGCTCGCCGACGCCGCAGGCGTTCCCCGCGCGCGCCTTATCCTCGACCCCGGTATCGGCTTTGGGAAGACGCGGGCACAGAATTACGCCGCCCTGGCTGGTCTTCGGGCGCTTAAGGACTACGGCCTCCCCATTATGGTTGGTGTCTCGCGCAAATCACTTCTCAACCCGCGCGGCTCCTCGCCGGACGATTTTACCCTCATCCGGACGATTGCCGCCAATCTTGCGGCGGCTATCCGAGGCGCGGCCATATTCCGGATCCACGATCCGGCGGAGCACATCGCCGCCTTTAAGGTTTTCGATGCAATCGCCCACTGAGGAACTCGGAGGCACGGGGCCGCTGAGCAAGGCCGGAATCGGGCTTGGAAGCAATATCGGCGACAAGCCCGGAAATATAAGACGCGCGCTCGTTCTCCTCGAAGAGCGCGGTCTTCTTCATCTCACTGCCGTCTCAGGCACTTACCGCACGCCGCCCTGGGGTTATGAAGAGCAAGAAGATTTCGCCAATGCCTGCGCCTTGGGAGAAACCCGGCTTTCTCCGCTCGAACTGCTTGACGCCACAAAGGCGATCGAGGAAGACATGGGCCGCGAGCGCACGTTCCGCTGGGGGCCGCGCCTTATCGACATCGACATATTGTTTTACGGAAAGGAGACATTCGATCATCCCAAGCTGCACTTGCCACACAGAGAATTATTTCTCCGCGCCTTCGTCTTGATTCCGCTTGCCGAAATCGCGCCTTCTCTCGAGATCGCTGGGCGCTCTGTTTCGCAGGCCGCCGCTGGTCTCAAATCCCAATCGATTCGGAAATGGAAGTAAGGCAATTAGAATAATTCTAAAAATATTTCACGTGAAACATTTTGGTCCGATCAGCGAAAAAAAAGTGCTGAAAAGCATTCATACAGCCGGCAGAGGTCTTTTGGTAAAGTTCTAGGGAAAAAATATCCGCTTGGCGCGATTGCGCCCGTCGCGCCAGTCGGCCATATTGACTATTGGGGTGCAATCCTATGCAAGTGACTGGCTGCCCTCCCGGTAAGCGCAGGCGCGCCGCGCGGTTTATCCCTTCAAAAGCGGTGCAAGCAAATTGTCGAGCGCGTCACGCGGGATTTCGCCCTTCTGCCGCTTGCCGTTTATGAAGAAGGTCGGGGTTGCCGCCACCCCGAATTTTTCGGCGGCGCGATCATGCACCTGGGCGATTTTGTCGTAGAGCGCCTGATCCTTGAGGCAGGCATCAAAAGCCGCTTGACTCATCCCTGTTTGTTTGAGCAAGCCAGCCAGCGCTTCGAGCGGCTTATCGGTAAAAGCCCAATTCTTCTGTTGCGCGAAAAGGAGTTCGACGACGGCATTCCGCTTGTCGTCCCCCGAGCAGCGAGCCAGCATAAATCCTGCTGCGCCGAGCTGGTCAAGAGGGAACTCGCGGAGGACGAACTTTACCTTTCCGGTATCGATGTATTTCTTCTTCAGTTCTGGAAAAGCGCCCGTGGAAAACGCCGCGCAGTGGCTGCAAGTCATCGACGCATATTCCACGATCGTGACAGGCGCGTCCTTCGAGCCTATGACCAGGTCGGGCAGGGCCTCGCCCGCCATCAGCTGGTCCATTGGCACGTCGTCCCCTTGGGCCAGGACCGGGGCGGGGGGGGTGCCGGGGAGGATTCCGGCTGATCCAGCAAGCGCTGAGGCAACAAAAGCGGCGGCCTTCAACACCCCGCGCCGGGTTCTCCTTGCAATCTGGCTTCTGTTTGGAAAATTCATAGGCTTAGGCTCCATCTCTGCGGGCGCACGCTGATTTGCCAAAATAAGAGGCGGGAAGGCAAGTCAATTCACTCGCCGGCAGGCAATGTTGGCGCTGCCCCCGCCCGCCTTAGGGGGATCTTGCAGTTGGCGTGGAGAGGGTACAAATTGCACGGAAATAGCGGCAGACTTGCTTAAAGGGAGGATTATTGCATGGACCGTGTTATGATGACGTTCTTTGCCATGGTGCTGGCCGGGCTCATGCTCGCGGCTATCTGGGCTGTCGTCTCCGCTGGGACAACGTTTGAAAAGGTGGAGGATGGCGTGACCGGCTGGGTACAGAAGCACTTATGATACGGGCCTTTTGGCCAGTCTCCCGCGAAAGGCCCGGTTGAATTCCGGGCTGCACGGCGGAGCGGGCCTGCAATCGCCCCGAAGTGCCTGGACATGATGATCGCATTCTGCGCGCCCGGGAAAGTATGCACCGCCCCTCCTATGCCATCTGCCGGGAACCGCCTCGCCCGGCGAGCAAGAGGCTGGGACATTGTCTCTGCCTCGTTTGAGCCGATGGTCCGCAAAAAGCCTGGGGCGCGGCGCCCCGGGCAAGAAGAGATTTCGATTGATCTTTGATCAGTCTTGCGGCCGGAAGAGCCTCACAGCCGAATAATATTCCGCAAGCTTCTCCATTTCCTTAGGCTGCAATTTCGCTGCAATCCCCCGCATCCGGTCAAAAATATCATTGCAGCGGCCGTTGTTCGCGAACGCCTCAAGCTGCGCTTGCAAATATTCTTGTCTTTGTCCGGCAAGAGTTGGAGTCTCAATCGGGCCGCCTGCATGCGCGCCATGACACGAGGCGCAGCTTGGAACTCCGCGCGCCGAATTCCCGTATTCGACGAGCCGGACGACGTCCGGATCTCCCGAGGAGATGGTTTTCGGATCAAGCGCTCCCTTGGTCAAGGCCGAAAAATGGGCCGCGACATCCGCCATCTGCTCGTCGTCGAGGTCATGGACGACGCCGGCCATGATCTCGTTTGCCCGGGCGCCGTTCTTGAAGTCATGCAATTGCTTGTAGATTGCAAAGGCCGATTGGCCTGACATGTGTTTGCTGGGTTGCCGACTCGCCTTTTTCACCGTGGCACGAAGCACAAATATTGGCGGCAATCTCATTGCCATTCTTCGTATTGGGGTGATGCAGCCGCTCGATCACCTGCGGGGTCCAGGCCACCATCGAGACAGGCTGCGCCTTCGTTTTGCTTGATGGCTGGCGCGCGGCCGGCGAGCCTGGCTGAAGGCCAAGCGACCGGCAGATCGCGGCAAAGACACTAAGGCCCGCCGATTCGCCTTGGACGGCAGGAGGACGATGAATCCAAGCAAGGCCGCAATGGCGACGAGGAAAACAACAACGGCAGCGGCCCGCCATGACCACAGCCGGCTCGCAGAGTCAGCCGCTGGCGGCATGCTACCCTCCCCGGTCGACACGATGGACGACGGCATGCGGCGCTTACACCACAATGGCCTGCTGCACAATCGGCCATCCATAGGTTACGGCCATCAGGAAGGCGAGGAGCCCGTTCCACAGCCGAAATCCGTTGAGCGCAGAGGGAACAGGGGCATCCGGATGGACGGCAAGTGCGAAGCGGTAAGGCACGCTGGCGGAAAACGGCTGCTCGCGGTGTGCGATGAGATGGCGCAGGAAGAGGAGTGCGCT